>JANYDI010000115.1 GCA_025363695.1 Opitutia bacterium | reverse complement strand
GCCCTGGGTTTACGGTAAAAAACAAACTAGAGCCCTACAGGGGCGATTCATATAATAAATCTTCTAAATTTTACAATAAATCCCCTTTGTTATGAATCGCCCCTGTAGGGCTCTAAATCTTTTTTCCATGCCAAAACCCAGGGCTAAAGCCCTGGGCTGACAAGCATTCGCCCCTACAGGGCTCTCATTTTGTGGTTTGTTTTTAAATAATTATTTATCAACCCTAACGGATCTATTAAAACAGGTTTTAAATTTAATTGATGACACGCCCTAGTTCAAAAAGTACGCCCGGATCGCGAAGCGATCTGTGGCGGGCTTAGTATCCACCTACCCAGGTAGCGATTTTATTAAAATGCATCGCATTTTATAAAATCGCTACCTGTAGGGGATCCTAAGGGGCACGAGTGCCCCTTAGCCCTTCCTTGGTTTAAACTCGTCCAGTTCGCTATCGGCGACGCGTTCTTCTTCTTTTTGGTAGGCCTTGATTTCGGTTTTTTTGTGCTCAAGGAGTTTATCGACGTCCTTATTGGCTTGGGCCAGGGCCTTTTGTTTTGTTTCGACAAAGGCAATCGCTTCAAGGACTTTTTTCTCAGCTTCTTGGATTTTTTGGGCTAATTCGGTTTCCTTTTCGTAGAGCTGTTTGATGGCGTCCTTGACGTCATCGACCTTCTCAATCGTTACCTGCTTTTGCATGATCTTGTCATACAGGCGCTTTTCCTCCCCAGGACGCCACTGCTGGTACTCGTAGAGCGCTTTTTTGGACTCCTCAACCACGCGCTCGGCAATCTTAAGCGCCTCATGCGCCTTCACCAGCTCCAACTGCGCGTTGTCCTTGCGTAGCTCCCGGACCCGCAAAAGGTCCTGCAACGAGTATTCCATTTTTTTAACCATAAGGGAAGGGTAGGTAGTATAAAGGGCCGAGGAAGGAAGGAGGGAGGTATTAAGGGCCAAGGGGAGCTAGCTCCCCTTGGATCCCCTATCGGTAGCGATTTTATAAAATGCGATGCATTTTAATAAAATCGCTACCGGATGAGGCGATACAAGGCCCCCCACAGATCCCTTCGGGATCGGGGAATGCTTTGTTTTTCGATTCCGAAGGAATCCGTGGGGGGCTTAGTATATGCTTCCCGATAGCGATTTATCTAAAATGCGCCAGCATTTTAATAAATCGCTATCGGAAGGGGATCCTAAGGGGCGCAAGCGCCCCTTAGCCCTTAATACTTGAATGAAAATTTTGTGGGCTGGGGTGGATCCAGGTGTGCAGGAGGTCTTGGAGGCAGGCGGGCTGGAGGCTGGGGCAGGGTGGGTCTAGGGGGTGCCACAGGAAGGTGACGCTGAGGGGTTCGTTGGAGTTGGGGGTGAGGGTGTGCGTGAGGCCATGCTTGTGGACGGCAAACAGGAGGTTGTACTCGTGATCGTGGCAGGTGGCCTGGTGGTTGGGAAAGCGGTATTCGATGAGCCCCAGGTAGGCGCCCAAGGTGGCTTGGGTGAGGCTGAGCTCTTCGTGGAGCTCGCGCAAAAGGGCGTCGCCAGCGCTTTCGCCGGGTTCAACATGGCCGCCCGGTAGGTAGATTCGCCCGGTTTTGGGGTTGCGGCACAGCAGGATGTTGTCGTCGCTGAGCAAAATGCCGCGGGCTAGGATGTGTATGGGTAAAGGCATGCTTTTTAGATTCCTAATAAATTAAAGGCAAAGGCAAAAAGGGTGTCGCAAAAAACAATGAGCACGATGGCCGTTACTACGGCCGAGGTGGTGGCCAGGCCGACGCCCTCGGCACTTTTTTTACACTGCAGGCCGCGAAGGCAGCCTACTAGGGCTACGACGGTCCCAAAGGCTAGCGATTTGATCAGGCCCGTACTGATATCGGTCATACTGACGGCAACTTCTAATTCGTTAAGGTATTGCAGGACATTCATTTCCATCATGCTCATGGACACAATGATGCTTCCGATGATCCCGATAATATCAGCATATATGCAAAGTAAGGGGATCATGACAAACAAAGCAATCACGCGCGGGAGCACCAAAAACTCGATAGGCGAGACGCCTAGGGTTTGCAGGGCATCGGTTTCCTCCGAGACTTTCATGTTCCCGATTTGTGCCGCAAAGGAAGCGCCTGTGCGACCTGCCAAGATAATACCGACCATCAAGGCGCCCATTTCACGTACCATCGACAGCCCTACGAGGTCCGCTACGTACAGCTCAGCGCCAAATTGTCGTAATTGAACAATGCCCACAAAAGACAAAATGATCCCCGTGAGCATGCCAATCAGCGACACAACCGGCAGGGCGGCAATCCCGCAATGCTGGATCATCAAGGCCGTATCCGACCAGCGCGTGTGGGCTTTTCCGGTAATTAACCGGATAAACGCAAGGATCACTTGGCCGACAAAATCCGAAAACGCATAGACTTCATTAAAAAACAACAAGCAAAAATTCCCAAAACGCGTGAGGAATTCTTTTTTTTGAAGCCCCTTAGGCGCTACAGGATTTTTTTGAGGCTGAGCCAAGTGCAAAAGCGCCTCCAAACCCGCCGGGGCCCGGTAGCTGATATATTGTTTATCGTTTTGTTGTAGGCGTTGCTTGATCCCACCAATAAAGGCCAGCAATACGGAATCCCAAGCGCCTAATTCCTGAAAGTCTAGCCGCAGCCCGTGCCCCCAAGGGTGCGTTTCCCACTGCGCAGCGTTGCTCGGCGGTCCGTTTTTCAGCGTCCAATCGCCCTTAAAGCGCAAGACCAGGCAGGCGGCTTCGTGTTTGATGGAGAGCTCAGGCAGCATAGGATGAGGATAGGGTAGTGTAAGAGGTAGTGAAAGTCAAGGGCTAAGGGGCGCTTGCGCCCCTTAGGATCCCCTACGGGGTGCGATTTTATAAAATGCGATGCATTTTAATAAAATCGCACCCTGGTAGGAAATACTAAGCCCCCTACAGATCGCTTTGCGATCGAGGGCCTTGGTGAATCAAAAAAAATATCAATAAACTTGACACAATTTGTATTTATTGAATAATGCAGATTATGATTACAAAAAACATTAAAAGTATTTATTTAATCATGGCATTGTGCCTTGCTTCTTCCGCCATGGCGATGAAGGGGGATTTAGGTCGTAGGTCTCGAGTAGGGGACCAAGAAATAGCGCAACTGGCGAGATTGCCGCAATTGCGGCAGCTCAATTTGGAAAAATGTGTGCATCTGACGGATGCCGGCCTGGCGCCCCTAGCGGGATTAACCCTGTTGCAGCAGCTCAGTTTGCGGGGTTGTGGGCAATTGACGGACGCAAGCCTAGCGCACCTAGCGAGGTTAACGCAGTTGCAGCAGCTCGATTTATCCAAGTGTTACAAATTGACGGACGCCGGCCTAATGCATCTGTATGAATTGACCCTGTTGCAGCGGCTCAATTTGAGGCGCTGTGATAACGTGACGGATGAAGGCCTGGCAGACCTGGTCGGGTTACGGCAATTACGGCAGCTGGATTTATCCGAAACCCGGGTAAGCGACGCCGGCCTAGCGTATCTGGTTGGATTACGGCAGTTAGAGCAGCTCGTTTTGCGAGACTGTGATCAGATGAAGGATACAGGCCTAAAGCGTCTGGCGAGATTAGGGCAGTTGCAGCAGCTTGATCTGTCCGGCTGTGATAACGTGACCGACGCCGGCCTCGTGCAGCTGGAGGGATTGCCCCAATTACGGCAGCTCAATTTGGAGCGCTGCGCTCAAGTGAGAGCTGCAGGCCTAGCGCGTCTGAGGAGATTAACTCAGTTGCAGCAGCTCAATGTGGAAGGCAGCTCTAAAGTGAAGGATCTGCCCGGACCTCTGTTCGTCTGTGACCCAGTGACGGACGCAGACCTAGCGCAGCTAGCGGGCATGCCGCAGTTGCAGCAGCTTGATCTGTCTAACTGTACTCAAGTGACGGATGCAGGCCTAGCGCATCTGGCGGGATTGACCCAGTTGCGGGAGCTCAATTTGTATTGCTGTCAGCAAGTGACGGACGCAGGCCTAGCGCATCTGGCGAGATTAACCCAGTTGCAGCACCTCAATTTGCATGGCTGTTCTCTATTGACGAACGCAGGCCTAGCGCACCTAGCGGGATTAACCCAGTTGCAGCGGGTTGATCTGTACGGCGGGATGTTTGGCTGTTCTGAATTAACGGATGCAGGCCTAGCGCACCTGGCGAGGTTAACGCAGTTGCAGCAGCTCAATTTGACGAACTGTACTCAATTGACGGATGCAGGCCTAGCGCATCTGGCAAGATTTACGCAGTTGCAGCAGCTCTGTTTGTCTAACTGCTATCACGTGAGGGATGCAAGCCTAGCGCATCTGGCCGGATTGACCCAGCTACGGCAGCTTGATCTGTCCAACTGTACTCAAGTGACGGATGCAGGCGTGGCGCATTTAGCGAGGTTAACCCAGTTGCAGCAGCTCAATTTGACGAACTGTACTCAATTGACGGATGCAGGCCTAGCACATCTGGCCGGATTAACTCAGTTGCAGCAGCTCACTTTGTACGACTGTAATCAAGTGACGAACGCAGGCCTAGCGCATCTGGCGGGATTAACCCAGTTGCAGCAGCTCTATTTGTGGAGGTGCTATCACGTGGGGGACGCAGGCCTAGCGCACCTGGCGAGATTAACCCAGTTGCAGCAGCTTGTTTTGCATGGCTGTAATAACGTGACGGATGCAGGCGTGGCAGCTCTTCGGCAAGCGCTTCCGGGTTTGGTAATAAGTAGGTAGCCGACATCTAGCTCGCAATGTTGTCCAAATCTGAAAATAGCAGTCTAGGAGGAGCCAAAGTGTATCCTTTGTTCGATTCCGTAGGAATCCGGAGGGGGCTTAGTATTTCCTGCCAGGTAGCGATTTTGCTGAAATACGCAGTATTTCACAAAATCGCTACCTGTAGGGGATCCTAAGGGGCGCAAGCGCCCCTTAGCCCTTCTACTTCCACTCCTACCTCGACCCTAGGCCTTCCGCCAAGATGGACTTGGCGGGTTTGGGTATTGAGGTCGAGGGTTTCGGCATGGGCCTGGAACTTGGGGTCTTGGAGGTGAACGTGGCCGGAGAGTTTTAAGAGGTTTGAGGAGGCGTCGTAGGAGGCCTGGTCGGCGGTGGCTTGGAGGTCCTTGGCGTGGATGCGTAGTTGTTCGGAGGCTTCTAGACGTAGGAGTTCTCCGGAGTCTTGCAGCCAGAGTTGGAGGTGTTCGCAATGCAGGTCAAAGTGGTCATCGGATACGTGCACGGCGTGTTGGCAAAGAATGCTTTGCGTGGTCAGGGACCACTGCATGGTTTCGCTTTCAAGGATGAGTCCAGAGGCATTTTGATAAACAAATACGAGTATTAGTAGGGCGAGAGGCCCTGTAAGGTCCTTAGATTTTTTTTTATTTTTTTTATAAATACCTTGCATTTTAGATTTTTCTTGGATATAGCACATGGTTTCAAAAGCGTCTGAGATGGAGGGTCTTTCCTAAAATTGGACTAGGGGCTTTTAGAAAAAAGGAGTTTAGAGGGTGTTTTCAAAAACAGCTTCGCTTTGCCATTTACAATGACCGTATTTTTATTCCACCGTATGTGTGTTCCCGTTAAACAAAAAGTATGCGCGTCGATGTGTCCGCCGGAGGCGTCGATGTGTCCGTCGGAGTACAGTTGTGCCGTTTTGGCTGTTAGAGCAATGGGGCCCTGCGGCGTGTAGTAGGTCAGGAGAATGGCTTCGAGTGTGAGGGTTCCGGCGTCGGCGGGGGATGGATAGGCGAGTTGGCTATAGAGATCCCAGCGCTTTTCTCCGGAAGCTTCAAAGTAGGGCACACGTAGGTGTTCTAGTTTTCCAAGGCAGTTGATTTCATCATTAGGACCTGTCTTCACAGTAGAGTTTTGTAAGATTTTGAGTTGATTTCCGTTAGATTCTGTGATGATTTTTGACGCATGCACCAGCGGTGCCTGCGAAAAAATTAACGCAGGAGCTAGCAGAAATCGGCCAAAAGATGACATAACAATACTGTGAAGACAGGTCCTCAATGACGAAAAGGCAAAACCGTTCACAAAAGACAGTAAGAAAATTCCAATCCAGAAAAAATTTTTTAGCATTAAAAACATAGATATAATCATGCTTGCAACTCAATTATTAACAATATCACAAATCTATAATCATTTTTTTGTTTACAAATATCAAAATAAGTATTATTTATAGTATATATTAAACACGTATTTAGCCGTTATGAAAAAAACAAACATTACAAACACACCCCTCACCTTTGATATCAGAGAGGATCTCCTGAGGAAAGTCAATAGCTTCAGAGCTAAGGCACACGCACGTTCGGTCAGCGAAGTCATTCGCTACGCCCTGAGTTCCTTTAGCTTTGACAAGTTCAAGCCTCAGGTAAAGAACCATAAGCAAATTTCGGTACGTATTCCGGACGAGATGCGCTTGGAATTGTCCAAAAATGCCAAGACGAAGAACGTCAGCTTGGGCGAACTTCTGCGTGCGGCCTTGGAAGCCCTGCCTGAAGTGCCCAAAAAGGTGGCTCCTGCTCCTGTCGCGGCTCCCAAAGCAGCCAAGCCAGCCAAAGCAGCTCCAAAGGCCGCTAAAGTAGCGCCAAAGGTAACGAAAAGCGTTGCCAAAAAGCCGGTCAAAAAAGCGGTTGCAAAGTCGAAGTAAAACCCTGGCCTCATAGCCGGTAGCTAGCATTGAGCAGTGCCCGAGTATACGGGTGCTGCGCTTGTGCGTAGACGCAGGCGCTGGGGCCTTGTTCCACAATTTGCCCAGATTTCATGACGGCCACTTGGTGGCTGAGGCGTTCAACCACCGCAAGGTCATGGGCAATGAACAGGTAGGCGAGCTGGAGGCGTTTTTGGAGTTCCAAAAACAGGGCGATGATCTGGGCCTGTACGGTGACGTCTAGGGCACTGAGGGCTTCGTCGCAGATGAGTAATTCAGGCTCCATGGCCAGTGCACGCGCAATGGCTATGCGTTGACGTTCGCCGCCACTGAAGCGCTGCGGCCGTTTGTCTAGGGCTCGTGAGCTCAGGTGTACGGCGTCTAAGAGGCCATGGATGCGCAGAAGGCGTTCGGGTTTTGGGAGGCCCAAAATCTCCAGCGGCTCGGTCAAAATTTCCTCTAGGGACCAATAAGGATTTAAGGATCTATAGGGATTTTGGAACACCATCTGGATTTTCCTAAAGATACGGCCAATGCCAATGCGTTGTTCGCAGTAATAAATACTTCCCGAGGTCACCGGGCACAGCCCGATAATGGCCCGAGCCAGCGTCGTTTTTCCGCTGCCGCTTTGCCCCACAAGCGCGAAGGTCTCTGCAGGATTTATCGAAAACGAAACGTCTGAAACGGCCTCGATCATGCCTTTGCCGTGTTGTCTATTAAGGGTAACGCAGAGGTTTTCTACCCGCAGCAACGCCGTCATGGTTTCGGCAGGCCTTCCCAACCCATGCTGAAGCGCTCCCACAGGGTATTGTCCTGCGCATCTACACAGCTTAGATGCCAGGCCAGCGGCATTTTTCGGTTGGGCCAGTCCGTCAGGCCCAGGGAAAGCTCACCCCTGTGCGTCCAGGGCTGCGGCAAAGCAATGCGGTAGTGCCGCGTCCCCAGCTCCCCCTGGGCTTGCGCGGCTACCGTGATGGCAACCGTTTCGTTGCGCAGCGCCTTGGGCAGCTCAAACATGAAGTACAGGCCCTCCCGTTGCGCATCCCCAGACCTCAAGAACCCCGGCTTTGGAGGCCCACAAAAGTACTCATGGATGCCGTAAAGCCGCTCCTCCTCTATGAAGCGTAGCGCGACCTCCGGCCCCAGCCGTGCTGGTCGTGCCCCCAGAACACTCAGGGCTCCTAAAAAAACGACTATCCCACGCAGCATACGGGAACCCTAGCCCGCAGTCTGAGCGTTGTCAAGGGCTAAGGGAAGGTAAGGGCTAAGGGGCGCTTGCGCCCCTTAGGATCCCCTACCGATAGCGATTTATTAAAATACTACGTATTTTAAGTAAATCGCTATCGGGGAGGAAATACTAAGCCCCCTCCCGATCGCGAAGCGATCCGGGTGTATTTTATGAACGGCTTCGAGCCGGTTTGAGGGGTGCATTGGGGGTTCAGGCAAGGAAGGGAAGTGCGTTGCGCACTACGGTGCGTGAGTCACTTCCATTCCGCAGCATCAACCCCCAATGTGCCCCTCAAACTAAAAAACGCTACGGCTGTGGCGTTATCGGGGGCGCCTGCCGCGAGGGTAGCGGTGATGAGGGCTTCGCAGAGGTGCTTGGGGGAGGGGGCCTGGGAGATGAGGGTGGCGAGGGTTTTTGGGTCTAGGACGCCCCAGATGCCGTCGGTGCACAGTAAAAATCGGCCCTTGAGGGGGTGGGTGAAAATATCGACTTCACAGGGGCTGCGCTGGCCTAGGCAGCGGGTAAGGATGTTCTTGTAGTGCTCTGGGATGGGGGTGTTCTTGGGGGCGCTGTGGGCGAGGGTATGGGGTTGCGTGAGGCGGGTGAGCTCAGTGCCTTTAACGGTATATAAGGCGCTGTCACCGATATGGCCAATGAGCAGGGTGTCGTCCAGGGGGATGGCCACGGTAAGGGTGGTTCCGATACCCAGCTGTGGGTTTAGGAGGGCGCCAGCCTTATAAATATGCTCATTGGCTTGTGTTAGGAGGGCCCTTAGGGTATCAGCCGTGGGGGGGCTTGGGAGCTTATCGCGCAGGAAGTCTATCACGAGCTTGCTAGCGACCTCGCCATACGGCAGGCCGCCCATGCCATCGGCAATGGCGTAAAAATACGGATTTTTGCCAATCAGGAATTGATCTTCGTTGTTATCGCGTACAAGCCCTAGGTGGGTACTTCCGTAGGCTTGCATTAGGTCTTTTTTCATGGTTTTTTATTAGGCCAAGGGGCGCTTGCGCCCCTTGGATCCCCTACAGGTAGCGATTTATTAAAATACTACGTATTTTAGATAAATCGCTACCTGGAAGGGAGATACAAGGCACCCTCCAGATCGCTTCGCGATCGGGGTGTATACATTTGAATCCGATCCCGAAGGGATCTGTGAGGGGCTTAGTATGCCCTCCCCGATAGCGATTTACTTAAAATGCGCTAGCATTTTAATAAATCGCTATCGGAAGGGGATCCTAAGGGGCGCAAGCGCTCCTTGGCCCTTAATGCCTCCTTAATGGTTCACACGCCTTACTTCTTCTCTCTTGCAAGCCTGACCAGGGCTTCTGTTTCTTCGGGTATGCTGTGCGCAATATTACGTGCTACCAACCAAATCCATAGCCACTTCAGAGGGCCCGTGACGACAAGCGTGTTGTTGAACGTGAGTCCCTCAGGGGTTTCTTCCACAGCATGGGTGTTATACATTTTGGCACCCAAGAAAGTCGTACAATCAGTAAAGGAATAGCCTGGATCGATCTCAACAACCACTACTTTTACGGGCTTCATCCCTTTGGGTTTGAGAAAAAAATAACTATTCACCTCGAATGGAACTTCCATTGTGCAGGCATCCAGGTCCCCATGCCACGTTGGCCACTGGTTTACGTCTGTCCAAATCTGCCAAACGGCTTCGCGTTTAACGTCTTGAAATGTCTTGCTATAATTTTTGCTCCACATGCGTTTAGAATGTCCCTACTGTCTTTTTTAACTTATCAACAGTCAAGGAAAAACTTACCCCGATTGCGAAGCAATCTGTGAGGGGCTTAGTATCGCCCTACCCAGGTAGCGAATTGTTAAAATGCATGCATTTTAACAATTCGCTACCTGTAGGGGATCCTAAGGGGCGCAAGCGCCCCTTAGCCCTTCCTTCCACTTACTTTCCTTTCCTTCCCCCCCTTCCCTACTTTCTCGGAAACAAAATCGGCTTTTCGCCGACCTTGGCGCCTGTTAGGCAACTCCGAGACCACTGCAGAGCCTCGGCTGACCACGGCGCGCTGGGTGCTTGGCCCAGCAGGGTTAAAATCCGTGGCGCCGCCTGGGTCAGCACCGGCAAAAGCAACACAGCCGCTAGGCGCAAGCCTTCAGCCATCGTGGCCAATGTGGTATTTAATGCCGCTTGAGCATGCGGATCCTTGCTGAGCTTCCAAGGCGCCCGTTCCTCGGCGTAACGATTAATCGCCCGGACCAGGCTAAAGGTTTCCTCGATGGCCTTGTGGAGCTCCAAGCGCGCATAGGCGGCAGGAATTTCCTTGATCGTCTGCTTAAAAAAGGCCTCTAGCGCCATCTCCGGAGCCTCACGCAGCGTAGGGGCTGGAATAACGCCACCGCAGTAAGTAGCAATCATGTGCAAAAGGCGGCTCACTAAGTTCCCTAAATCGTTACCCAAATCGCTTTTGTAGCGCTGGTCAAAGGATTCCTGAGAAAAATCACCATCTTGGCCCAAGACCATCTCACGCAGGACATAGTAACGAAACGCATCGCTGCCATAGGCCGCCACCAGCTCCATGGGGTCCACGCGCAGGCCTGTGCTTTTGGACATTTTTTCACCCCGAACCAGCCACCAACCATGGACAATGAGCTGCTTGGGCAAGGGCAGCTTGAGGGCATGCAGCATAATCGGCCAGTAAACGGCATGCGGCGGCACAAGGATGTCCTTGCCGATGACGTGAACGGCGCTGTCCCAATGCTGCGCAAACAAAGGGCCACTGGGGTAGCCCAGTACAGAGATATAGTTAATCAGGGCATCAAACCAAACATACGTAACATACTCGTTATCAAAGGGTAAAGGAATCCCCCAGCTCAGGCGTGTAATAGGCCTGGAAATGCACAAGTCATTCAGGGGCTCCTTAAGAAACTCGAGCACCTGAGAACGCCGAAAGGCCGGGAAAATCCAGTCTGGACGCGCCTTGAGCTCCGCAATCAGCCAATCCTGAAAGCGACTCAAGGCAAAAAAGTAATTCTGCTCCGTAAGCGAAACCACTTCGCCGTAGCTTTCAGGCCAAGTCCCGTCTTCAAGCCTATCCTTGGGCTGGACAAACTGCTCGTTACGCACACTATAAAAGCCCGTATATTCCGCCTTATAAATCAGGCCATCGTCATAGAGCACCTGCAAAATCTCCGCAACCACAGCCTTGTGCCGAGGCTCTGTAGTGCGAATATAATCATCATGGCTGATATCCAGCGCCCCACACAGCGCCTGAAACCCAGCAGCAATCCCGTCACAATGCGCCTGAGGCGCCACGCCCGCGGCCAGCGCAGCCTGCTGCACCTTTTGCCCATGCTCGTCCAAGCCCGTAACCCAGTACACCGCCTCCCCCTTGAGCCGCTGCACGCGAGCCAACGCGTCCGCCAACACCTTCTCGTAAGCATGGCCCAGGTGCGGGCTGCCGTTGGCGTAGTCTATGGCGGTTGTAAGGTACATGGGGTGCTGGGAGGGAAAAGGAGGAAAGGAGGAGGAGAAAGGGCCAAGGGGCGCTTGCGCCCCTTAGGATCCCCTACAGGTAGGCAATTTTCTAAAATGCTAGCGCATTTTAGTAAAATTGCCTACCTGGGAGGGCATACTAAGGCCTCCCCGTGAGAGGTTCTAAGGGCTATAGTTGTGTAAGGCGGCTTCAATGCGCCAGCCATCAGGGTCCACAATGAAGGCCCCATAATATCCTGGATGGTACTCGGGACGCGGTCCTGGGGCGCCATTGTCCTTGCCTCCCAATTCCAAACACTTTTGGTGCCAAGCTTTGATAGCTGCTACGTTAGGAGCCGAAAAGGCCACATGGAGTCCTCTAGCCTTTCCGATGAGCTCATCGGATTGAGGATTTTTTTCATAACCTATCCAAAAATACGGCTTGTTCTCACTTCCATAGCCGGCTAGTTGCTGATCCGGCATATCAAAGGCCATAAGACACTCAATGCCTAAAATTTTGAGCGTTTCATCATAAAACGTACGACCCCGTTCATAATCACTCACTGAAAAAGAAACATGGTCCAACTTACTAACAAAGGCAACCCCATCAGGAGCCAATCCAGTGCACAGAGCTTTGCGCGAACGACAGGACACCACCAAAGCCGTAATAAGGGCTGCGTAGCTTAAAAAAATCAAAAACTTACTCATAATCGGCCACAGGTAATCCTTATTTCCTTAAAAAAGCAAGCTTAAAATTACAATAAATTTTTTTTAAAAAGCTCGCCCTCCCCTTAGTTTTTTATAAAGTAGACGGATAAATAAATGGCCAACAGACACCTTGGATCGCTTCGCGATCTGGAGGGGGCTTAGTATGCCCTCCCAGGTAGCGATTTTTATAAAATGCTCTGCATTTTTAAAAATCGCTACCTGTAGGGGATCCTAAGGGACGCAAGCGCCCCTTAGCCCTAAAAACCCTTATGTACGCGACTTTATATAATCTCTTGGCCCCCCTAAGCAGCCTCGTTATTTTCAACGTGGGAGCGGCGTTTTTGGTTACGTTTATCAGCGTGGAGCTTCGTGGGAAGGGCATTCCGGCCTGGGAGCAAAGCCTTTCGGGGTGCGCGCATTATGTTGGGTACGGCCTTGGGGCTTTGTATGCTGGAGTCTTGATACGGCGCGTGGGGTACGTCCGAGCCTATACGGCTTTTGCAGCGGTATTTGGGGTGATTGCTCTGGCGTATGGATGGGCACAGGCACCCTGGCTGTGGCATGTTATGCGGGTTGCAAGCAGTTATTGCGTGGCAGGGACTTTTTTATGTATTGAAAGTTGGCTCTTGATGCGTGCGCAATCGCATACGCGCGGACGGGTTTTAGCCCTTTACACCTTGGGGCTTTACTTGGCCCAAGGCGCTGGGCAGTTTTTACGCAGTTTAGCGATAGACTTCTCAAATTCACTGCTGCCCATGACGATTGTGGCCGTATTGGCTTATGTGTCCATCATCCCGATTGTGAGCACACGCACGCCGCCTGTGCAGGGCGTGGAGCCTAAGGGCATTGGCGTTTGGGCATTATTCCGGATTACGCCGCTGGGCATGCTGGGCTGCCTCATTTCCGGACTCACCCTAGGCGTCATGTATACGAACCTACCGGTGAGCGTTCTGGACCTAGGTTTTACGCAGGAAAAGGCCTACTGGAGTGTCGGTTTTGTCATCCTGGGCGGCGCCCTATTCCAGTACCCGCTCGGACGTCTATCTGATTTTATTTCCAGGCGCACGATGATTTTTGGCCTGTCCCTTGCCTCAGCCCTCATGGCCTTTGCGCTGATGATCCCGATGCAACACTGTGAAGTCCTGTTTTTTGCAGTTCTTTTCCTACTAGGCGGCTTTTCCTTTGCGATCTACCCGATCTGCATCAGCCATGCTTGCGATTTTGTCCGCAAAGACAACAGCCTTTCCGTCGCCAGCGGCCTGTTTGTTGCGTATTGCCTGGGGGCCATCGCAGGTCCGTACTTGGCGCCTCTCATGGGTAACTGTGCGGGACCCCGAGGAAATTTTTTGTACATTGCCCTGTGCTGCCTAGCGCTTATGCTCTGCGCTTGGTACCTTCCGCATAAAAAACACGTATCCTGATGGTCCAATTCTTGCTTGTTTCGTTACTTATAGTTTGCAAGTATTAGGTAAATAAGCTAATAATAAGGCTTGTAGCGAAAAATAACGAAATACGAGGGTGACGAGATGAGCGGTATTGGAAGTTTTTTTAAGGGGCTTTTTGAGGGTTTAAAGGCATTGAAGGGCAAGGAAGCAAAGCCTAGCGAGACAAAAAGCAAGGCTAATCTTGATGATATATTTGAGCCAAGAATTCTAAATCGCAAAGCTAAAAATCCACTAAAGCCTGAGGGCAACAGCTTTAGAAAAGCAGCAACTGAAGCAGCCAAGGCACCCTTTGTGTTGGTGAAAACGATTTTTAACTGGGTGATTAGTCTTTTTGAACACGATAGGCATGGGCATGGACACGGATACGGCGGCTATGGGCACGAAAAACCCTCAAAAGAAGAGGTGGAAAAGCCGATAGATGAGGCACCCAGGGGAATCGCAGGTCCAGTGGAAACGGAAGAAGAAAGAAAGAAGCGCCTGGAGCGAGAAGCAGCGAAGAAAGCTGGAGAAGGGAAGGTTCCTGCTCTTAGAAGGATTCCTACGCATAGCCCAGAGTCCTCTTATGTAGGTGGAGGAATAAGACCAGAGGTGGATCAACTAAAGCGCAGCGAAGGGAGCTTGAATTTAGCCGCACAGTTAGGTGATAAGACAAGCCCACCTGCAACCACCCCCTCCAAAAAAGAGAAACTAAAAACTTATTAATTTCATGTCCGGTCCCGGTAAAATCACCCTCAAAACCACCGTCCCCACGACACAGCCCAAGGACGCCTCCTCGCCTGAGCTTGGGAAGCATGCTGTGGAAAAAAGCCTCACGCCAGGCAAGGCCTTCAAGGCGGTGATGAAGGCCATTGCTGATCCTAAATCGCTCTTCGAAAATAAAATCAAAAAAGAGGAGAAACAGCAGGCGCTTAAGCTTGTTTCGGTATATATTCCTGAAAAAGACACGCAGGCAAAAAAGCAGCTCAATAAGCTCAATGCTCAACAGCTAGGAAAATTAAACGATAAAGTTTTAAATTCAAAAAACCTCTTTGATGGCCTCAAGCAGAAAGAGGATTTTATCAACATCCTTAAAGCTAAAGTTCCTCAAGGAAGTGATAGGAAGCTCATGCTCGGTGACGTCGAGGGCATGCTCAAAAAAGGGAGCTTGATTGGATATCTGAATCAAAAGATGGGAGAGCAAAGCGATCCATCTAAGAAGAAAAACATAGAAAAGTTTAGAGATGCCCTGCTACAGGTAAAAAATCCCGTGGAGCTGCAGGTAGTTTTAAATGGGCTGTTAAGCAAGACGGAAACATCCGAGAAATCAAAAAGTTCACCGAAAACGAAGAAGTTGACTTCACGGGAAACCCAGGCTAAGCCAGCAGCTCCGTCTGAGCGTCCAGGTAAACTTGAACAAGGAAAAATAAGCTACGAGCATCCTAAGGAAGCGTTACAGGGTCCGAATAAACCCCTCCTTCATGAATCCACACTCCATACCAAGGATGAAGTAAAGGAACTTCTTAAGGAGCTCGACAAATACATCGCTCAAAAAAACACCCCAAGTCCAGAAGTACTGAAAGCATTAAAAAAATTTGAGAATGTTCGTGCTACTGCTAGGGATCCCAAAAGAAGCGACCAAGAAAAAAGAAATGCGCTTCTCAATGCTGCCAAAGACCTGGCTACTGCGATAGCTAACCTAAACACACCCATCCCTCCCGCTGCCGCTCCAACACCCACTATTGAGCACAGGTCAAAGCTTATTGCTGTTAAAATTCCACAAGAAAGTAATCAAAAACAAGATCCTTCAGTAAGCAATAAAAAGAATCAAAAAGAACCAAGACCAGCTATACGCAATAAGGGAAAATCAACTATTGATATTGCAACTGAAACAGCAGGTGCCACCCCCCAAATGGCTGTTAAGACCCATGTCGCGATTGGCACAGCAGGAAATGTCCCTCAAAAACAAAGAGCCATCGTTCAGATACCTCGAAGGGTAGCTACCACAGCTAATCCTAAGCCAAAGGAAGACCTCGAAGCTGCTGCCAAAAAAGAACCAAGACCAGCCATACGCAACAAGGGAAAATCAACTATTGATATTGCAACTGAAACAGCAGGTGCCACCCCCCAAATGGCTGTTAAGACCCATGTCGCGATTGGCACAGCAGGAAATGTCCCTCAAAAACAAAGAGCCATCCTTCAGATACCTCGAAGGGTAGCTACCACAGCTGATCCTAAGCCAAAGGAAGACCTCGAAGCTGCTGCCAAAAAACTAAGTGAAGCTGTAGAAGGTCTAAACGAGGCCCTTGAAACACCGGCGCTACAAGACATGAAAGAAGCAGAACAAAAGCTACAAGCACTTCTTGATCAAATAAAGAAACAAAGTTGACCATCCCCTATGTCTAGTCTCGGTTCTAGTCTCGGTAACAGTAAGATCAAGGGCCCCTCCTCAGCAACGCAGACTACGCAAGCATCCCCATCTACTCAAGCGCCTGAATTTACTGGACGTAGCGTAAAACAAGGCATACCTGGCAAGGTATTCAGGGCGATCATGAAGGTGATTCCCAACCCTAAGTCACTTTTTGAATACAGAATCGAAAGAGAGGAGAAGAAACAGGCAGCGCTTGCGCTTGTTAAAAACTATACTCCAGATGAAAATGGAAAAAAGCAGCTTGAGAAGCTGAGCACCGAACAGCTAGAGAAATTAATCGATAAATCTTTAAATTCAAAAAACCGCTTCGATAGCCTCAGTGAGGATGGCAAAAAGAGCTTTAAAGAGATTTTTGAAGCTCAGGCTTACGGAAGGCACAAGGGCGATCTCAAGCTTAGCGACATCCACACCATGCTCAAGAAAGAGAGCCTGACTGGGTGCCTGAATCAAAAAATTAGGGATGAAGAAGCTCCACTTGAGAGAAAGAATATAGAAAATTTCAGAGATGCACTGCTGCAGGTAAAAAATCCTGTGGAGCTGCAGGTGGTTTTGAATGCGTTGCTGAGGAAGGAGGAGCAGGAGAGTACTGAAAAGGCAGAGGCTGACAATCCTAAAGAAGTTCAGCCATTCCCAAAGAACTTAGATAGTCAGGCCCTTAAAGCTTACAACGACAAAAGAAAAGATGTTCTTCTAAAAGGGGGGAAAAATAAAGAAGATGAGAGACTTAAGGAGGCGAAAGGAAGTGACAATAAGACAGTAGATACGGTTGAATCGTTGGACGAAGATGAAGTTTTTGGCCCAAAATTTAGTGAAAATACGGAGCCAACCACTGCGTATAGAGCCTCATTTGTTAATTTTGTAAAAGGAAAGCAGGGTACCTTGCTTTCCAGAGTTAAAGCATTCCCAGACAATCTTTCTAGTAAAGAAATAATCCGCGCGGAAATGCTTAAAGCAAACGCTGATCTTCAAGCTATCTCGGAAACATCCAAAAAGAAGAAAACACTCAAAGAACTTGAAGAACTCACTAAACGCGCTGAGAGTCGCTTTACTGAAGCAATGAAAATGCTAGACCGTTTTGACAATGGAGTGCTTAATGATCAAATAGACGAACAGACAAAAACACTTCAGAAGAAACATCAAGCCTTCATGGAAAAAGTAAAAGAAATTCATTGGTCACCTGCAGAATTGAAAACATTATATACAAGAGAAATAAAGAAAAATAAAGCTAGACCCACTGAAATAAAGGAGGATGCTTCCAAGGAAACGAAGGAAGATGCTTCCAAGGAGACAAAGAAGGACACTCATATTCCTAAAGATAATCTTTATACCCCTAAGAATGATGACGAGTTATTAAAGAGTATAGATAAAAATAAAAATAAATTCGCTAAGGAGCTTAAAGCCCTCAACAAACTTAAAGGCAAAACACCAAAAACCTCGGAGGAGCTTTCCCTCAAGAAGAAAGCTATCGATCAGCAACTTAAGTCAATAAATCAGTCTATAAAGTATCTTGAAGGGACTATAGCTTTCCATGATAAATTTATTAATGATATCCTCTCCTAAGCCCCATCAAAAACTCCTGATTCCCCTTAGGCCCCAAAATCGGTGAAGGCACCACGCGATCACAATGACAGCCCAAGAGCGTTGTTTGGCAAAATTCCTGGATTGATTCCACGATTTTCTGCCGCAGCCCAACGTCACTAATAACGCCTTTGCCTTTATTTACCGCATGTTTGTCGGCTTCAAATTGCGGCTTGATCAAGATAACAGCTCGGGCGCCGGGTTTTAAAAACGGCCACACAACGGGCAAAACTTTGGTCACTGAAATAAACGAAACATCCATCACCAAAAAGTCGTAAGCGCTTAGCGGAAGATCCTCCTGGGTGATATAACGAGCATTCAAGCGCTCACGTAGCGTCACACGCGGATCATCACGCAAGCTGGCATGTAATTGCCCGTAACCCACATCCACGCAAGTCACGCCAGCAGCCCCTGATTGCAAGAGGCAATCCGTAAAGCCTCCTGTTGAAGCCCCGATATCCAGCGCCTGCAGTCCCGCAACGGACCAAGCCGAAGCCATCAAAAAACCCTGAAGCTTTTCACCGCCACGGCTAACAAAGGGCGGCCTTTCCTTGAGCGTCAAAACGAGGTCATCCGGAACCAAACGCCCAGGCTTGTCCAGGCATCCGTGAGGACCCATGACCTGACCCGCCAAAATGAGGCCTTGCGCCTTGGCACGCGAATCACACAAGCCCCTTTCGAGCAGCAAAATATCTAAACGCTTAGCCAACTTTCAAAAAACCTGGGGTGGCAGACCGGACTCGAACCGGCGACCCTTGGAATCACAATCCAATGCTCTAACCAACTGAGCTACAACCACCATAATGGAAAATCAAGAAAACACCCCCAAGCGTCCATGTCAAGTGTTTTTTTAAAAGGACCAAGGGGGACACTTGCGGACAAGCGCCCCCAGCCCCTAACCTTTCCTGACAAGCCGTAGCTTCCCGGTACCCAAAGAACCCTTCAGGCGAACCTGTGGTTTTTGCGATTCAAACTGCCCCTGGCACTCGCATACTATCGGCGATAGGCGCATTTTTGAGGCCACGCGCGTGCCCTCAGGGACATTTATGGTGATATCGCCCTGCCCTAGCTCCAGGTTCACGTCCAAAACAGCATCGCGCTGAGGTACGCAGCTCACGCTTATGTCGCCTTGGCCAAGGTCAACCTTCAGGGAACTCGAGACTTTCTCAAGCTTAATTTTCCCCTGACCCAGCTTAATATCCAGCTTTCCAGCCGAGGCGCTGCTTTCGATTTCACCCTGACCCAGATTCAAAACAGCACTACCCTTGATAGCTTCGAAATCAAAAACGCCCTGTCCTTGATCCCAATGAAAGCTCACGTCCTCAGGCACTCGCAGATCATAACAGACCTCACAAGGAGCGGCTTCCATTTTGGTCTTTTTTCGGCCACTTTTCAGCTCAAGCTTGCCCTCCTTTTCCACCATTTTAAAGCTGTGGTATTTCGGATCAAAATGCTTTTTTTCTACACACAGGGTCGGTATTTCGCCTTCCTTGATAGGACGCATGCGGATGACTCCCTTTTCGTTATGGATAACGATACGTTCCAAAGGAAGCTTCAATGGGACACGCTCCTCCTGAGACGCTGAAATACGCTCCTCCTGCTGCGCATTTATCACTAAAGGCAGGGCGATACACAAAGCTAAGTACGTTAAATTCATAATTGGTCAGCGATAGAAGGATCTATTTCCATACTCGAATGGACGGCTTTCACGTCCTCAATGGCCTCCATAAGATCAATCAGCTTGATCACTTTTTTAGCCACATCCAGCTCCTTGAGCGTAATGGGCGCCGTGGGAATATAAGCCAGCTCCGAACTCGAAGGTTTAAGGCCCGCCTGGCTGAGCGCATGCGAGAGATGATCGTAAGCACCTATCGGGCAACGGATATCGTATTCATGCTCGTCGCTCACCACATCATCAGCCCCCGCCTCCAAAACAAGGTCCATCAGGACTTCTTCGGCTATGGCATTTTTATCCAAAATAAACTGACCAACACGATGAAACTGATGCGCAAGGGCTCCCGGTGTAGCTAAATTGCCACCATGCTTACTCAAGGTACTGCGAACATCCGAGGCACTACGATTTTTATTATCCGTAGTTACCTCAATAATAAGACCAATACCTCCCGGTGCAAAACCCTCGTAGGTAAGCTCCTCGATCAACACGCCCTCGATAGCCCCTGTGCCCTTTTTGATCGCTCGGTCCACGTTATCGCCAGGCATATTGACCGATCTCGCCTTAAGCAAAAGCGTCCGCAAACGCGGATTCATTTCCGGATCCCCGCCACCCTGGCTCGCCGCCACCGTGATT
This sequence comes from Opitutia bacterium, assembly GCA_025363695.1. GTDB lineage: Bacteria > Verrucomicrobiota > Verrucomicrobiia > Opitutales > JANYDI01 > JANYDI01. The sequence goes on along the minus strand of JANYDI010000115.1, from coordinate 380 downwards.
TCCTTCGCAATCACGCTAAATATCTTGCCACGCTTCGCGTCTACCACCGACTTATGCCGCTTGATCGTAGCCCATTTACTGTGTCCTGACATGATGAAAAGAAAACTAAAAATAAGGAATTATTCAAGCTAAAAAAGAAAAAAGTTTAAAAGGGCTAAGGGAAGATAAGGGCTAAGGGGCACTATGGTCCCCTTAGGATCCCCGAATGGGAGTTTTAGCGAGGTCTTTTGAGTGGGGACTGTGTCACCTTCGCGCTCGAGTGCTGTAGCACACGTCGCGCTAGGTTCCTTGTCCGCACTCAAAATTCCTCCGCTAAAACTCCCATTCCAAAGCAGTTCTAAAAAACATACCCCGATCCCAACGGGATCTGTGGGGGGCTT
>JANYDI010000131.1 GCA_025363695.1 Opitutia bacterium | reverse complement strand
TTAAATTAATAGAATTTATCAACCCTAACAGATTCCTTAAAACAGGTTTTAAATTTAATTGTTCACATGCCTTAGGTTGGCTCAGATGAATGATTTTTTCTTCACAGAACCTAGTATAGGCTTCCCGATGGGCAATTTTACCAAAATGCGCTAGCATTTTGTAAAATTGCCCATCGGAAAGGGGATCCTAAGGGGCGCAAGCGCCCCTTAGCCCTTTTTCTAAATTCCCCAAGTCCAGCCGAGCCGTAGCGTGCTGGAGGCACGAATCGCGGTGGCTGATGATGATCAATGCAGGGATGCGGGCACGCAAGGCATGCAGGATGGTGTTTTCGCAATCGGGGTCTAAGGCATGCAGGGTTTCGTCCAAAATCAGAAGCTCTGGAGCCATCAGGTAGGCGCGTGCCAAAGCCAGGCGTTGGCGTTGGCCTCCAGAAAAGCGGACTCCCAGCTCCCCTAAAACCGTTTCGAGCCCTTGAGGCAGTTGCGCCACGGTGTCTGCCAATTGGGCTGCCGCTAAGGCTGCGTTGATGGCCTCTTGGGAAACCGCTTCAAGGCCATAGAGCACGTTTTCCCGAATCGTGGCATTGAGGACGTGCGCATCTTGGGGAATGTAGAGGATTTTTTTAAAGGTCTGAGCTTGCTGCATGGGGATACCTCCCCAAAAAAGCGTGCCCTGGCTGGGCTTCTGTAGCCCAGCACAAAGCGTAGCCAGGGTAGACTTTCCGCATCCACTGGGTCCCTGTATCACCAAACAGCTTCCTGGGCCCACGCTGAGGTCTAGGTCCTCAAAGAGCCTGTTTCCGCCAGGATAGGCAAAGCCTAAGCCTTCCGCCTGCAGTACCCAGGGAGCCGGAGGCCGCAAGGCCAGGCTAGGCGCAGGAGCGACCACAGGCGTTTCCAAAAGGCAAAAAAGTTTTTTCAGGTCCACCCAAGCCTCAACAACCTGCCGGCTGCCAAGCGTCAACTGCTTGAACGGCAACCACAAGGCGATCAACTGAGCCTTGAGCAAAACGAAGTCTCCCAGGGCTAGGGCTCCAACGCTCACCTGATGCGCTGCTAAGCCCAAAACGACTGCTGCGGACACGCCCAAAAGGCCGCCCAAGCACACCTGTAAGCCATATAAATGCGTGTTGGCCACCTGCCAGCCATCAGCCTCGGCCTCACACAAAGCGTACATCCGGGCCGATTCATACTCAAAAAATGCTCGCATCGACAGGCTATTGAGCAGGCTGTCATGAATAGCGGCATTCATCTTGTCTGAGCGTTCCCAGGCTTTTTCCCGTGTTCGAGCGTAACGCCCAATCCCCCAAGCGATGAGGATCAAAGCGAGCATAAAAACGGGCACAAAGGCAAAAAAGCCCAGCGCAATTAAGCCATAAATCACCGCACCCAACTTGACCAAGATAGGCACACCCTGAAGCACCATCAAACGTAAAAACGGTCGAGCACTATAGCCGATGCGGCGCACACTGCTGATAATCCGTGGGACCGACAGCTCCCGATACGCCTCCAAATCCAGCGCATGCACGTGCATCACCACCCGATGCGTAAGCGTCTGAATGGCCTTGTTAATTACCGGGAAAAAAATCAACTCCTGCACCTCGGCCATTGTTTTTTGGGCAATCCACAAAAACCCAAATAAAACCAAAAGCGCATAAAACGCCTCTCCTATGCCCCATTGCATCTGCTCTACCAAAGTTTTAGAAACATAAGGAAAGGCCAGCGCTGCGCCTAGGTCCAAGCCAATAGTGAGGAAAGCGCCTAGGCAGCGCCACCGGGCTGAAGACTCTTTCCACAAAAACGGGCCCAGTAAACTTAGCGTTTTTAATAACATAAGGGTCGCAAGACTCAGATTTTAACGATCCTCTGAGCTGCGTATTTCTTCAAAAGCCGTCTTTATCTTGGCGGCATTGCTATAGAGTTTTTCTGTTTGCCCCATGGATCCTTGAATGAGCGATAACTGCTGGGTGCAATTGTAGCGTAAGTTTTGAAAATGATGAGCAATTTCCTCAAAAGCGCAACCTTGTTTTTCAATCTTTTTGCTCGTTTCCGTCACCCTGAGCATAAGGGCTTGAAATCCGGGTAGCATCGTAAGCCAATCGGACACTATTTTTTGTGTGTGCAGATTCACCTTCTGCACCGATTGAGCAAACGTGTCCAATTCGGCAACGCCTGAAAAAACAGCCGCATGCAATTCTTTAACGCGTTCACCCACTTGTTCACTCACGGAACTGGTTTGCTCAGCTAAAAAACTCACTTTAGGAGCCAAAGCTAAAAAACTTTGGGCCACAGGCTCAGAGGCACTTTCCGCTTCTATCGAAACATTAAGGGACAAAATACAGGTTTGATCTCGAAGGACATCTATCAAATTAATCACTTTATAAATACTTTGCGCTTTGTCGTTGATAAGATTGAGTCGAGACGAAAAAAGTTCAGAGGCATAAGCTAGCTTTTGAAGCTCTTCCCCAAAAGTCAGCAACTGATGACTCGAGGTCTCCAAGGAACCTGACATGTGCTGAATTGAAAGGTCAAAAGCATGTAAGCTCTGCCCTGTTTGCTGGAATTCACTGCTCAGTGTCGTGAGTACCCGTTCGTCATCCTGCAAGGTCTCTATCAAATCGGCATAAGCGGAAGCACCTCCACTTAGGCCTACGAGTGCAACCTTAAGCTCACCCACAAAAAAGTCTACTAAGTCATTTAAGTTCCTTATGCTCTTGCCCATACTCAGCACCATTTTTTTCGCATACAAGGCAATCTCTTCAAAATTACCCGTGTATAGCGCTGAGTCAAAGTAACTCGCACTCAGATCTCCCTTGGCCACAGCTTTCAAGGAAGCGATAAACCGCAATTCCTGAATCTGCATCTTGGTGATAGCCGCAATAGTCATAAAAAAAACAAAGCTCAAGAGGCCCACTACAAGGGTAAACAAGGGCCAGGCGTGCAGAAAAAACTGCCGACTGGCCAACGCTTCAGGCACATATGAAATCAAATACCATCCCGTACTTGAAATGCGTAAGGAACTTACCAAAATGCGCATTTGTCCCAAAAACCCAGGCTTACAGGCAACCTGGTTAAGCGTCGCTTGGGCACATTCGTGATGCAGCCATTCGGAAATCATCGTAGACTTCATCGTCCTAGGAAGCAAAAGCTCTTTTTTAGGGTCCACGCGCTTTTGCCCATCCAGGGTGTTTTCATAAATATCGCTTATCATCGAGCCTTCATCACTCAGGTACAAATCCTCTATGTGTACGGAATCAAAAAGTTTAGGCAATGAGCTGATAATAATACGCTGCTGGGGACTCAGAACAAAAATACCCGAATTCCGATAAATACTGATATTTCTTAAACATTTAGGACTCAAATGCACATGCACCCCACAAGCCCCTGCAAAAGCACCCTTGCAGATAAGCGGAATCAGGCAATAGACGCTCGTGTTCATAAGGGCATCATTCTGCGGCTCAGTAAAGGTTGGGAGCGGCACTTCTTGCTGCAATAAAACCGTCTTCATATGCCGATACTCCTTCGCAAGCGTACTGGACCAAAACTCAGCCGGAAGCGTACGACCCCCACTTTCCCGATCGCGCGTCCACAAACTGGCAAATTGACCCTCTGACCCAATGTAAACAGGGCGTTTTGACTTATTTGAAAATGAGGCATCAAGACCATCGGCATTAGGCTCGTAAATGACAAAAATCGCATTGACTTCTGGATTGACCTCTAAAAGATCTTGGCAAAAATGGTGCGTTTCTTCACGCTTGCCCCAATAATGGTCTTTTTGCACCCGTCCTAAAAGTTCTACAATAGACAAAGCGTTATTATTTTGCCGTTCGAGCGTCGTTGCAATGGCCTCGGCTTCCAAGGCAAGCGTTCGGGACAAATTGCCCACGCACTGTTGCTGGAAATAAAAAACACCACACCCCATGAGCAAAAAAACGAGGCAAAAAGCCAAGAAGCCCAGTAATAAAACCCACTTTTGCAACCTCATAAGTCTTGTCCTTCCATAAGATCACCGCGCGCTAACACAAGGCGAGATGCCTCAATTTGGTACCCAACTTGGTTAAAATCTTCAACCATCCCAGTGGCCTGGGTTGTCATACGAAACAAAGCCATACTGTCAGTAACCATTGCACTGATGCGCTCCGAATTCAGCGTTAAGCTGTTAATCAGCTCAAGGTAGCCTTTTTTTGTATTCTCGAATGAAACATTCATGGCAATCTGATCTGCAAAGGCCTTTTCGATTTCCTCAAAACTTCTATACGCTTCATGCACAAAACGATCCATTTCCTTGATCCCGAAATTAGCGGCCAACTGCATTTCGTTGATCACTTGTTCGCTATCCAAAGTAGCGGCAGCAATCTTATCTGCCAAAGTAGTCATACCTTCCGCAACAATACCCAAGCCCGAATGCGCATGGGGAACTTTACTTGAGTGTATTGATATATTTAAGGCAACTAAATGCGTCTGATCCGCAATTTTGCTCACCGTGGTGATCACTTTGCTCATTTTATTTGCTTTTTCGGAAATAACAGACATACGAGAGGCAACCGCTGACGTAGCCTGCCTTAATGGACTGAGTATTTTTTGTATATCCACCATAGACACGCTTTTTTGAGGCCCTCTATGAGCAGCCGCTGCAAACTCCTGCCCAAGCGACGAAGATCCCTGAATGACCTGTTTTACCGACACCGAAAGGTCCTTCAAGGCGCGTATCAACCCATGCACCGAAGACTGAAGCTGTTTACTCACCGCTTTTTGCTCAACACAACACCTCTGAAGTTGCTCGCCACCAAGAGCCGTGATCTTTTTAAGCGTTTCCCCGGAATCCTTCATGTTTTCCAATCTTCCCACCAAAACGCCAAAAGAGGTAAATATATCCAGCAATTCATCACTCGTAGACCATAGGCGCATCCTGCTTGCTAAATCTTTTTCCGTCATTAACTGAAAACAGCCACGGATCTCTTCAAACGACGCAAAACCCAAAAGATGTGACAACCTTTTTATCGATTGTATACGCTGAAGCAAGCGCCACGTAATCAAGAAACTGATGAACAACAGCCCAAAACTAAGCCCTGCTAGCAATAGAAAGATTCTTCGAACAAACTTATAAAATACACCCAGGATCTCATTTTTATTTTTACTAAAAATGGCATCATCGACTTCCAAGGCTATCACCCAGTCCCAAGGTTCAAAATACGTATAGAACAAACGTCGTTTGAGCAATTTTTCATAGGGAGCCAAGTTTACTTGCATTTCCATAACGCTGCCTTTGTTTGCAGCTATCGCTTTTTGGCACAGTTCTCGCATAAAGTAAGTACCCCACTTATCGGGACGATCAAAGGTACTTTTGTGCCAGGGCTCATCTTGCTGCATAAAGGCTACCTCGGCAACATTGGCTCCATAATTCCTCAAGCCACCCGAAAGGACCCAGATATTCCCCTTGAGGACCGCTCGCATGCGATTGAGTGATTCCGATAAGGGAGCCAGACAGCGGTTTTTTATGCCTACAAAAACCATCCCCAAGACATCGCCCTGATTACCGACAACCGGCTTGTAAGACCCCACATACCAGGTGCCAAAAATCAAGTAACGCCCAAAAGTACTATTTCCATTTAAAATAGAATGAATTACTGAATTGGAATCACCCGTAGGATACTGCGCAGGCACGTAGGTATCGACCCGCTCACGGCCTCCAAAATCCTTTAAAGTTGTGGCAATATTCAGCATATCGCCAGCGATGCTTATCCGCTGAAAAACCCCCACACAGACCTCCTGTGTAAAATCCAGGAGCCCAAAAATACTGTTTAAAGACTCCTGCCCAAAAGTGCTCTTGCCAATGGTCAAACAGGGAAGCGTCATAGGCTCAAGACGGTGCAAGGAGTCAAACTGATTTACAGGCTGCCATGCCTGTTGCCTATCGCTATAACAGCCCACAAACTGGGTGACTCGACCAAAATGATCGCGCCAATCGGTACTCGCTAGCGCTCTTTGGTTGCAAACCCCCTCAAAAACGGAAAAAACACGCTCCAGCTCGTTTTGGCACCACCCTTGCGCCGACTGGCAAAGTTCGTAAGTATCCCAAACCATAGCCTCCAATCGATCCTGAAGGACTTTTTCGCCATTCCTAGCAAAAGCTTTTTCCAGTTCATCGCCCTTGTTAATAAAGACAGCAAGGGCTCCAAAGAAAAACCCAAAAACCAGCAATGAGCTCAATAACAGAAACTTGTACCTAAGGATCACCCGCATACTGGGGCAGACACTACTGAGCCCTCGCGACCAAATCAATCTCAATTTTAGGTATTGCATTTCCTAGAGGCTTTCTTAGCCTGAATCCCATCCGTCATGAAACCCCTACTTTCCAGCCTGCGCCGTAAACTCAGTTCCCTAGAGCTCACCCTGATCCTCCTGGGCCTAAGCATGGCTTTGGTGTTTTTTGGAACCCTCGACCAGGTAGAATTTGGCCTACGTAATGCTCAAGAGCGTTACTTCGAAAGTTTTTTTGCTTTTTGGAGCTACCCCCCCAGCTGGCCCCTAGCCCCCTACTTCCACTGGCTACGCCTAGGCCTACCCGGAGGCTACCTGCTTGGCAGCTTGCTTTTGCTCAATTTATCTTTTTCCCTAACACGTTACCTCCGGCGTGGCTACCAAGGGCTTTTATTGGTCCATACGGGGCTCATGCTCTTGCTGATCAGTGGCTTTGGGATGAGTCTTTTTCAGACCGAAAGCCAACTGCTCCTCGAAGAAGGCCAAGCCAAAAACTATTCCGAAGACCCCCACACGCTCGAGCTGGCTCTCGTTGACCACAGTGACCCCGAAAATACCCTAGTCGCCGTTATCGACTTTAAGCATACCCGTGTAGGACAAAATCACACACCTGAAGGCCTTTTGCATATCTGCATCCTCGAACGCTACGAAAACACACGCCTCCTGCCCACAAGCCCCCAGCACCCCACCTACTCCCACGCCAGCCAAGGCCTTGCCAGCAGCATGCCCGTACACCTCATGCCCCTGTCGAAAAGCTACAAAGACGAGGCCCCCAACGAAAACACTTTACTCGTGGCCCTTTACGACGGCCCCACCCCTCTGGGCACCTGGCTGCTGCATCCCCTCCTACACCGCAACTTCCCTCCCCAAACCCTCACCCACCAAGGCAAAACCTACAGCATCGCCCTACGCCCCAAGCGCCACTACACCCCTTATTGGCTACAACTCAAAACCTTCACCCAAAGCTACTACCCAGGTACCCAAATCCCCAAAAGCTTCAGCAGCCAAGTAAGCCTCTTCTCCCCCCCCCATTGGCAGGAAAGCCCCGTCTGCATCGCCATGAACACGCCCCTGCGCACCCACCAAACCAGCTACTACCAGGCCTCCTACAGCGGCCAATCCACCAGCATCCTCCAAGTCGTCCACAACCCCGGCTGGACGCTCCCCTACTGGAGCCTAGCCCTCATCGCCTCAGGCTTGTGTTGGCACTTTGTCATGAGCTTGATACGATATATGAAGGTGAAAAAGGGCTAAGGGCTAAGGGGGACTTGTCCCCCTTAGGATCCCCTTTCCGATGGGCAATTTTACAAAATGCGCAAGCGCATTTTGATAAAATTGCCCATCGGGGAAGGATATACTAAGCCACCCACAGATTCCTTCGGAATCGATATCGAAGTAGGGCGTGTGATCAT
>JANYDI010000083.1 GCA_025363695.1 Opitutia bacterium | reverse complement strand
TAAATCTTTTTTCACCCTAACCCAGGGCTTACGCCCTGGGCTGTCCATCTGACGCCCCTACAGGGCTCTCATAATGTGTTTTAAATCAACAACTTAAGTCACTTTCAACGCTAGAGGGACAAGTCCCCCTAGCCCTTATTTCTAAAAAAAAGCTTGACATTCAAAAACTCCAGGCCTTTTCCTAATAGGGCCCGGGACCCATTGGGAATGGCTCTCTTTTTTGCTTGGGTTGGCAAAAAAATGTGTTACAATAAGGGTCCTTTTAATAAAAATTTATTCATGGGCTTCACTTAGCCATGCAGGAGCAGCAAGACAGTACTGAGCGCGATCTTGAGATTAAAGATGCCTCGCTCATTTTTAATACCGTTTGGACCGAAATGGAAACCCAGTTCGGGGCGGGCGCTATGCACTTTCCTAAGGAAATTTTTTGGCTCAACGGAGCTCCAGGAGCCGGCAAAGGGACGCACACTGAATTTATCATGCAACATAAGCACCTAACCGCCAAGCCGGTTATTGTGGGGGACTTGTTGCAAGGTATTGAATTCCAAAAAATAAAAGACGCCGGCTTGATGGGCGGCGATAAAGAAGTCACCAGCCTTGTGTTGCGACGCCTCCTAGACCCCGACTACGCCAGTGGCGCCATTGTGGATGGCTACCCACGCACGCAAGTGCAAGTCGAATGCATCAAGCTTTTCTATACCAAGCTGATAGAAGTCCAGGCCGAACGCGTACGCTGCGCTCAGAGCAGCCTCGCCTGGTACCGGCCTAAATTTCACATCGTTGTCCTGTTTGTCGATGAATACGAAAGCATTGAAAGGCAACTCAAGCGCGGACGCCGTGCCCAACGGCATAACAGCAGCGTCCGTTCCTCAGGCACCGGAAGCTTCCGCGAGGTCCGCGCCACAGACATCAATGAAGCCGCCGCTCGGAAACGCTATCTCATTTTTAAAACCGAGACCTATAGCTCCTTGCAGAGCCTCAGGGACGTCTTCCCCTACCACTTCATCAACGCTCATGGGACCATTCGCGAAGTCCAAGCACGCATTATCAAGGAACTCGCTTACCAAAGCTCCTTAGAACTCGCCCAGGACACCTACAAACGCCTAAGCCCCATCCCCATAGCGAGCCAAATCGTTAAACACGCACGCCAAGAACTCGTTAAACGCCTAGACGCTTACGCCCTTGAGCATCCCGAATTTCTTGAAAAAGTCATCACCATTATTCAAGAAAAATTCATGCCCATTGTCAAAAAGCATGCCATCTCCGGCCTGGCCCTCATCAATTCTGAAAACGAAATCTTTGACGAAGCCCTAGCCCTGCCCATGCTCATTGACATCTTTTCCGAACGCGGCTACCACGCCGTCGTCGATGTCCGCCGCCACAACGTCCCCATTTGCGTAGACCCCGTCACCCATGCCATCCACAGCATCAGCAAGCGCACCTACCGCTTCCATATCAGCTTCCGCGGGTCAGAGATCCGCTTAGTGCCGTAAGGGGAAGAAGGCAGGGAACACAGATCGCGAAGCGATCCGGGAGTACTTTATGAACGGCTTCGAGCCGGTTTGAAGGGTGCATTGGGGGTTCAGGCAAGGAAGGGAAGTGCGTAGCGCACTACGGTGCGTGAGTCACTTCCATTCCGCAGCATCAACCCCCAATGTGCCCCTCAAACCTTTCTACAGCTTCATTTTCTCTATAATACTCTTCAGACCCTTTGCACGGTCACGCAATTTATCGTACTGGTCGCCGCCTTCTTCGGACCAGGCGATCACGGTATCGAAGGATTTTTCGGCACTGTCTAGGTTGCCGAGGGCTAAGAAACACTCTCCGGCATGCAAGGGAGCATTGGGATCCTTCATGTCCAAGGCGGTTGCCATGCAATAGGCGTCAATGGCATTTTGGAAGTCACGCTGCATTTGCCGACAGGCGCCCAGGCCCAACCAGTACTTTTTTTCGTAAGGATTGAGCATGCACAGGTATTGAAACAAGGTGTTGGCTTGCTCATACTTGGTTGCTGAATACAGATTGTGCGCAACAGCATAGATGGCCTCCATGTTTTTGTCCGAAAGACCCTGCAAATCTTTAAGGACGCCTCCGTGCGCCATATAGCTCACAACCGTGGTATAAGCTCCAATAACATTGGATTCATTTTTTTCTTCTTCAAGGGTGCTTGTCATAAAAATTATACACTCAGACGGTTGGGGTTATTTCTTTGCTTAGGAGCCTTAGCCTCTGCAGGAGCGGGCAGCGCTTGGGACTGCGTATCGAGCTGCTTAAGCACCGCTTTTTTATGGCTCGGGGATAACTTGCTGCGTTTGAGGCTGCCCTCGATATCATTGGGGTCGATGCCACTGGCAATGAGCACCGCGTTCTTCTTGCTCAGAGCATCTTCTATGCCCTTTTGAAGCGCAGACAGCTGCTTTTGTAAGTCCTTGAGCGCTGCAGCGTAATTTTCAGTCGTTACCGTAAACATAAACGCTATCCCCTGTAGTTTTGCTCTATAGCCATAATGATATCGTTGTCTTTCTTAAGTGTATTGGCGGCTGCTTCCATAGCGGTCTGAATCTCCTGGGCTGAAATTTGCGCTTCAGACATCTTTTGTTGCGTATTGGACATCAGGGTTTGCGATGCACTTGTCAAACATTGATTTATGATATCGTATCCCGCGCTATTAGGCTTATCTTGAGAGAACCCGTCGGGAATGGGGACAGGCGGGACCATGTTCGCTAGAAAATTCTTGACATCATCGGGAATCGGTGTTTTATTGTCGGCGCTCTTAAGCGCGCTTATCTGCGCTTGGTATTGACTGCACAGGGCCATTTTTGCGTTAAGATCTTGAATTTCTTTGAGCGTTTGGGCATTGATTTGATGAAGGATATCGGTCCTATCCAGCATCAAAAACAACACCTGCAGGGACTGCCCGTAAGCCTGCGGGTCATCCCCGTAAAAATCTTTGATAATCTGATCGACGCCGCCCTTAAAAAGGAGGCTGCAATAAACATCGTATGCACTCGATTTAAGGGCCGCTAAAGCCGCTTTAAGCGTCGGATCCGCTTGAATTGCAGGGTTGCTGAGGGCATTGGTGGCAAAGTTTTGTATTTGCTTAAAAAGCCCCACGTCTACGGTTCCTGACTTAACCGCCGCATCTAGGCTTGCACTCAAAGCCTTCAATGCGTCAACATAAGCGGCTAGCTCCGCATGGCCTTCTAAAGACTTAATAAGTGCGGCAAGCGTGTCCTCCAGTTTTTGGACATCGCTGGCACTCACAGTACGATTCAGGGTCACACCCGAATTTGAATTATCTACACCTGAAGAACACATTTTTGTATATAAATAACAATAAAACAGTCGCATTAATTAAGCAATAAGATTATGCATAAAAACTCAAAATACCTATACTCCTTAAGGTCGTAATGAATAATTTTTTGTTTTTTCGCTTTCCCCTTGAAAACCCAGATCCCCTAGCTTACTGGAGCCCTGAGGTCACCTTTTACGCCTCCAAAAACGGTCACACCCGCATGGCTGGCCCAGCCCTGATAATGGCTAGCGCCCAGGGCCCCCAGCGGCTATTGGACCTGGACGCCCAGCAAAAAACCTGGGAGGCCCCGCAACTCCCTGAAGGCCCTGTGTGCTTTTTTTATGCTCCGTTTGAGACAGACAGCCCCGCTAGCCTGTTTTTGCCCAGCTGGCAAATTCATAGCCATCCCGAAAGCGGCAGTACCTTGTGGCTCCTCTTGCCCAATGTGACCTCCAAAGCCGCTGCCCAAGCACGCTTTGAAGCCCTTACGCTGAGCGATGGCATCCCCTGCCCGCTGCCGACCCTTCCAGAAGACCCGGCCTTTGAAGCCCTCGTAACCCAAGCCATAAAAACTATCCACGATAAAGTCCTTCAAAAAGTTGTACTCAGCCGCCTATTGCGCCTTCCAAGGCCTCAAGGGTTTTCGCTCCCGCATAGCCTCGCTGAGCTCCAAAAAAACCAGCCTCAAGCCACGACCTTTGCAATTATCCGCCCACAGGACTGCTTTTTTGGGGCCACGCCTGAACCCCTGGTCCAAAAGACCCCTCTAAAAGCCTACACCCTCGCCCTGGGCGGCTCCCACCAAGACAGCCACACGCTCCTAAATTCCCCTAAGGAACGTCACGAGCACGCCCTCATTGTCCAGGACATTGTTTTAAAATGGACCGCTCTAGGCCTAAGCCCCGAGTACCCCCAGCAGCCCGAGTGCCTGCAATTGCCGCACATCACCCACCTGTCCACGCCCATTTGTGCCGATTGTCCAAAATCCCTAAGCCTTCTAGCCCTCGCCCATGCCACCTGGCCCACGCCTGCCATCTGCGGCACCCCCCAAGCAGCAGCTTACCACTACATCCGTACGCACGAACCCCACAAACGCGGCCTCTATACGGGGCTATTCGGCTACCAAGACGCCCATGGCTGCGGCGATGCCTACGTTGCGCTGCGCTGCGCCTCCCTAAACGCGCAGGCGCTCACCCTCTATGCCGGTGCCGGCATCGTCGAGAGCTCTGAGCCCAGTGCCGAAAAATGCGAAACGGATCAAAAATTTCGTACGGTTTTAAGTGGATTGAGGAAAGGCGGCTGAAAAGGAAAGGGCTAAGGGCCAAGGGGAGCTAGCTCCCCTTGGATCCCCTTTCCGATAGCGATTTTGCAAAATACTACGTATTTTGGCAAAATCGCTATCGGGATAGGACATACAAGGCACCCCACAGATCGCTTTGCGATCGAACTTAATTAACATAATAATCTATCTAAACCACACATAAGGAGGCCTGAAGGGCCGGTAGATCGTAGCCCAGGGCGTAAGCCCTGGGTTTTGGTTAGAAAACAAACCAGAGCCCTGTAAGGGCGGCACTAAAAATGTGCATACGAGTGTCGCCCCTGTAGGGCTCCGGTTTATTTTCCATCCCGGACCCAGGGCTTACGCCCTGGGCTACGATCTACCGGCCCTTCAGGCCTCCTTAAGTGTGGTTTGATTAGTTGTTGAATTTATAGGGTTTATCAATAACAAACCGCAAAATGAGAGCCCTGTAGG
>JANYDI010000070.1 GCA_025363695.1 Opitutia bacterium | reverse complement strand
TGCGCTAATAGCTGTCATGCGCAAAATGATAGTGTGCTTAAATACGATGATAAAAAATGACAGGGTTTACGAAAAAAATTATGAATTTTAGACTTTTGCTCTTGACTGCCAAGACGGTAGATCCCCTACAGGTAGCGATTTATTAAAATACTACGTATTTATAATAAATCGCTACCTGGTAGAATATACTAAGGCCCCCACGATCGCGAAGCGATCCGGAGGGTGCCTTGTATCACCATACCCGATAGGCGATTTTTATAAAATGCGCTAGCATTTTTAAAAATCGCCTATCGGAAAGGGGATCCAAGGGGAGCTAGCTCCCCTTGGCCCTTTAACTTACTCGCTACCTTATGAAAGCCAGAGCCTTTTTATTATTAGAGTTCCTGCTCGGCTTGGGGGCCGTGGGGGTGCTGTTCCTGGGGCTCTTGTGGGTCTTGGAGCTGCGTATGCCTCGGCCTTGGGAGGGGCAGGTGTGGCCGGTAGTGGAGGCGGTATTTTCACAGGATCACCCGCACTACGCCCAGTACGTGCAACGCTTTGACGCTGATTTTAAGAAAAACCCAGGCGCGAAACAAGTTTTGTATTTGCCTGAAGAAGGCTTTAGTTTTACACAGGAAAAGCCAGTGCAGGGGTTTTATTATACTTTATATATTACGAAACATCAAAAGCTGCCCAGCGACGACAAAGTCCTGCGTTTGCAGCTGGAAATTGCCGGTTGCGCTAAGGGCTTGCCGCTGTGTCTTTGCTTGTAGGGCCAAAACTTCGAGTTTTGTCGCTGGCTTTTTTGATATCTTGAATCCATTCTGGGAGAATTTTGCCCATTAAAAAGACTTCTGTGCCTTCATTTAATTCGAGTTCCTGATACTGTTTGTCGCCCTCTGTTTCGATGGGGTTTACCCCTTTATTGAGCACCGTGCCTTTGATAGCCTTGGTAGGGCGCGCTAGACGTATACCCTTCATGTCAGGGTTAGTATCTCCGATTGAAGGAAAGAAACTTGTTTGTTTTCCTTTAGAATATGCTCCTTGATCCGTTTCCTCAGATGCATCCTTATGGGTATATATCAGGTCTATTTTAGGAATTTCCATCCTGTAGACGTATAAATGGGCATGCTTATCTTTAATATTTCCTTCTCTATCCGTGTCTCCAAAAGCTTGACCAATATAGCGTGATATTTTTCCTTGTATTGAGCCTGAAATCGCTGCGCTGTGTTTGTAGGTCTGGGACTTCCCCTCCTCAAAGCGTGCCTTGACGTGATCTGCAAGTGTCAGTTGAACCGGAGAACCGCCAGGGGCAAGTAGGTTGTGGACATTCTCTTCGTGATGGCCATTGAGTTGCCCTACGCTCTTGATGCCTTCTTGGCGGATTTTTTCATTTTGTTCAGGCGTCAAAACCATGCCGCGGTAGACCTCCTGGGTGCCCAGGTGGTCACTGAACTTTTTGAGCAAACTGGCAGCGGGGTTTTCTTGTTGAGCTAAGGCTGTTTGTTCTTCGGGAGAAAGGTTTTTTATAAAGGCAAACAAGGCTCCGCGGTTCTGCAAAACACCTGGATGCAAAAACAAGGGCAATAAGTTTTTCGTTAGGCTTTCGTCTTTTACGGCATCTGCTAACTTTTGAGTTAAAAAGTCAAAGCTCGGGTATGTTTGATTTGTAAATCTATCTTTGTCATTATTACCGCTTTGACCTTCGTAATTGTAGTGCGAGTGCACTTCTTGGTACCACTGCTGGTAGACGGCTTTGGTTTCTGCAGGTTTTTTAGAAAAGTAGGCGTAAAACGTGTCTATCTGGTGCGGTAGGCGTTGCTGAGGATCCTGCGCCCAGGCGTCTATGTGGCTGTGGATTTCAGTAGCTTCTGGCCACTGAAGCGGCGAAAGACCAAAAACATAGGCCGCTTTTTCACGATTATCAAGATCAGCTTTGACGGACAAGGGATTTTTTTTGATGTCCTCGTTGAATTGCGTCTTCGATTGACTGAGCTTTTTTTCAAGATCTTTTGCGTCCGGTCCGAGTTGCTGGAGTTCATCTTCTGATTTTAGTAAAAAGCAAAGCTCTCTAAGGTGTGCTTTGAGCTTCAAGTCGCTTCGGTAAAGGCCAGCAGCGACATAGCCTGGATCTTTTTTATCACGGAACAGAAAAGTATCTTCACTCGCTGGTGCCATATAGGCTTCAAATTGGACAACAAGGGCTTCTAGGGTTGTTCGGCGAACCTTTTTTTCTTCGGCAGAAAGGTTTTGGAAGTCGTGAATCAGCCAATTCTTGATGTCGTGGATGCGCTCGCCTATGGGCTTATCTGCCTTGAAGATCAGGCTGTCTGGTTTGTCGCGCAAAAAGCTTTCTGTCAGCACAATATCTGGGCGTATTTTATGGATTTTTTGTTCCATCAAATCCATGTTCGCAAAAAAGAGCTGTTCTTTGATGAGCTCATGAAGCCCTTTAGGATCCGTTTTTGCGATGTTTTCCAGCTGATTGAGCAAGGCTTCTTGGCTTTTTACTTCAGGTTTCGTTCCAAGCTCTGTGCTGTAACGGTCTATTTTAGTTTGAGTAGTGGCTACGGTAGCTCTAAAAGTAGCCTGATTTTGGGCCCACGTTTCACAGCGCTTAAGCCGCGATTTCTCCTCAGCCTCGAGTTCTTTGGCATAGATAAACTGACTGAAAAAGGCAAAAGTGCTCGTATCTTTGGGCTTTGGAGGAAAGCGCTTCTGAGCCTCTTGTCGGGCTGCCTCAAGGTGTTTTTGAAAGGTTTTGGCACCGGGTTGGTTAAAAACCCCTATGGCAGCTGCTGTCAGCTTATCGGCCTGCGTATTTTGGCGTAAGTCCTAAAATGCCTGTCGGCTGCTTAAGGGCGTAGTCGGTGCGGACTCGTGTTTACCCGTTTGTGTGCGCGGCTCTGCTGAAGCCGCATGCTCTACGGAACGGACATAACCATCGGCGCTCGTCAGCGTGCCGGTCGAAACGTTGGGGATACCAACCGGGCTATAGTCTTGATTTTTATTACCGAGATTAATGGGATTTTGTGGCATAGCGTACAGCTATAACAACGGAAAATTCCACCCATTACTTAACGTTAAATCGATTTATTCAAAAATTCGATGGCTTCGGAGAGCCAAGGAGGGGCCTTAGGTTCGCCCTGCCCAGGTAGGCAATTTTACTAAAATGCGCTAGCATTTTATAAAATTGCCTACCTGTAGGGGATCCTAAGGCACGAGTGCCCGCAAGCGCCCCTTAGCCCTTACTCCAACTCCATAGCTTCGCCAGCATAAAAAAGCCACTACACACCAGGACGATGGCGGCCCCGCAGGACACATTGTAGGTGTAAGATAAAACGAGGCCAATAAAGCTAGACAGGCTGGAAAAGAGCACACAGAGGGCCAAAATAACACAGAGGCGGTCCGACAGCAAGCGGGCGGTAGCGGCGGGGATAATCAGAAAGGCGTTGGCCAAAAGCGTTCCGGTGACAGATAGGGAGGAAACGACGCTCAGGGCCACCAGGCACAAAAGCAGGTAATTAAGGGCCTTGGGGCGCGTTCCAATAAAGGTGGCGTATTCGGCATCGAAGGAGCTCAGCTCCAACTCCTTATGGAATAAAAAAAGGGTCAGCAGTAATACGCATGAAATTTTAAGCGTAAAGATGAGGTCGGCCGAGGAAACCCCTAATACGTTGCCAATCAGCAGACTTTCAAAGTTTTTAAACGACTGCGTGCAGCTCACCATCAGGATGCCCAGCGCAAACAGCGAGGACAATACAATGCCGATGGCCGTATCCTCATAAACCTTATGGCGCTGCACCAAAGCTCCTACTCCGCCAGCTGTTGCCAGGCCCGCCAAGAGGCCTCCCCAAAATAAGGGCCAATGCAGCCAATACGCTAAAATAACCCCTGGCAACAAGGTATGGCTGAGGGCCCCGCCGATAAAGGCCATGCGGCGCAAAACGATATAGGCTCCCACTAAGGCGCAATTGGCCCCGGCCAGCAAGGACGCCCAAAGGGCCCTTTGCATAAAGCCATGGTCAAAGGCATCTAGAGGGTTCATTGGTCAGCGACTAAGCAATGCTCACCTGAGGACATAGGTAAACATCCTGGATCGCATTCAGGAGCTTTATGCCTTCGGGCATCGGCCTTTGAAAGGCTTTGCGACCCGAAATAAGCCCCATGCCGCCAGCGCGCTTATTGATAACGGCCGTAGTAATAGCCTCAGCAAAATCGTTGTCTCCCGAAGCACCCCCGCTGTTAATGAGGCCTGCACGCCCCATGTAGCTGTTCGCTACCTGATAGCGGCACAGATCAATAGGATGATCCGTTGTCAGGGTTTCGTAAACACGTTTATCGATTTTCCCGTAGCTGGAGCCGTCCATATTGAGGGCCTTATAGCCGCCATTGACCTCAGGAAGCTTCTGCTTGACGATGTCGGCCTGTATTGTCGCGCCTAAGTGATTGGCCTGGCCTGTCAGGTCAGCAGCCAAGTGGTAGTCCTTGTCTTTTTTGAAGGCAGGATTGCGCAAATAGCACCATAAAACCGTGGCCATGCCAAGCTCATGCGCATAGGCAAAGGCCTCAGCGACTTCCATGATTTGACGATTACTCTCCTCGGAACCAAAATAAATCGTGGCCCCTACAGCCGCAGCCCCCATGGCATAGGCTTCATCGATGGTTCCAAAAAGGATTTGATCAAACGTATTGGGACAAGTCAGTAGCTGATTATGGTTTATTTTAACAATAAAGGGAATGCGGTGTGCGTAGCGACGCGCCACGCTTCCGAGTACCCCAAAGGTCGAAGCCACGGCATTACAGCCACCTTCAAGCGCGAGCTTGACGATGTTTTCAGGATCAAAATAGAGGGGATTTTTCGCAAAACTTGCCCCCGCGGAATGCTCAATCCCCTGATCTACCGGTAAAATCGACAAGTACCCTGTGTGCGCTAAGCGTCCGGTACCCAAAAGGCGTTGCAAGTTGGCCAAAACCCGTAGATTGCGGTCCGAAGGGCCAAAGTTGCGGCTCACAAAGTCCTCCCCCGGCAAGTGCAAAAGCCCCTTGTCGATACCCTCGCAGCGGTATTCAAGGTAGTAACGCGCCTGTTGCCCAAGCGCCTGAACAATCGTATCTATCATAGCATGAGGACGGTATCGACTTGGTAAAAAATAAGCAAGCTTTTTTTGATCGCTCCTCCTCACCCCTACGCAACGGCCTTTTTCATGGCTCTTCCCTTCATGATAGCCTTAGCCATCGCCAGGGCCCTAGCTCTTTTTTGGCTTGTGCTCAGCCGCGTAGTTGCAGTGCTGGAGCGTCGTGTTTTTCTTTGCCTTTTTTGCCAGGCCATTTCTTTTTGCCTAACACGGCGCTTGTAGGCCTGTCTTTTTTGGATGCGCTGCATCTCCGCTTGTCGTTTTTGTTGGCTGCGTGTAAGCGGTCCCTTGGGCTTGGCAGGCTTAGGCTTGCTTGTCTGCAAAGTCCGTGAGCTCTGGGTTTGCACGCGTGCAGCCTGCGTAGGTGGGTTGGTTACCGGAGCTTTTGGGGTCTCCTCAGCTGGCTTTTTAGTGCCTAGGAATCTAGACTTTCCACGAACTTTTTTAAAAGAGGGCTGTGCGCTGAAGGTGTTTTCGTTAACCTGTATGGCTTCGATCATCATGGGCATGGGCGTGAGCTCCAGTCCGGTAGGTGAGTCAAGCTCTGCTTGCAAATTGGCAATTTCCTGAGCTATTCGCAGCCATTCGGTTTCACCCAGTAATTCTACCAGGACGCATTCCTCTTGGGGCGCTGGGGTTAATTTAACTTCAAATACATCTTCTATGGGCCCTAAAAAATAGGCTTCAAGGACGCTCTCAGGGGTGATGCTTTTCGTGTGCTGGCGTTTTTCTTTGAACAAAAAGCTATCGGTTTCATTCAAAACGATATGTTGGGTAAGCATGGCCCGATCCCTCCAAAAACAGCAAGACAGCCCGCGCTTGCGTGAGTCCTCGGGGTGCACCCAGGCTTGCTCCTCTTGGTTTATCCACTGGAGGGTCGTGTCTTCATTCGCCACCCAAGCGATCTGATCTGGCGCAGAGTTGGAGCGTTTCAGCATCAAACTCCAACGATTGGCCCTAGGAACGTAGCCCTGTATGACCAAGTAACAGTCCAGCAGCCCTTGCTCCAAAAGCGTCTTTACAGCCAAAGACGTATTACCCATTTGGGCCCTAAAAATCTCCATAAGTTGCTGCATGCCAGGCTCTTGCTCCAGGCGCTGAGCGGTTTGCGTATCCGCTTTCATATGGGCAGCAAACAAGAGCTCGTAATCCAAGGTCTCCCTTTGATCCCCCAGGGCCTGTATACGCTTCCAAATGGGCATTTGAGTGATTTTTTCAGAAGATTCCGGGTTGCTGACATCATAAAACATCGGCTCCGAGTTGGCTCGCAAAGATCCATAAATCATAATAACACTGCAGCCAACAACGCCAATCCAGTTGATAGTTGTCTTGTATTTCATCATACTAATGCTAGTATTTTTTGTTATTTGCATACTATTAATGTGTTGTTGTTTTAAAATTACTTTTAAACAACTTATACCCTGTGTGTTTTAAAATTTCAATACTTTTATTTCATTATTGTTAGAATTTTAATAAAATTTCATAGTGGATTTTTATGCATTAAGACATGTTGTTAAATAATTACTTGAATTACTGGGAGTTTTATCGTAGAATACATTATTATGCAGCATCCAGAGCCTTCCCAGCTCCATTACGCCTACAAGCTCAGCCCCTTTATGGAGAGCCACGATGCCCGTTTGATCCGTATTCACTGCGAACTCCTGGAGCCCGAAGTGCGTCTACGTAAGGCTGGCATCCACAATACAATCGTCTTTTTTGGCTCAGCCCGCATCCTTGAACCTCATACAGCTCAGGCCCAACAGGATGCCGTTTACGCCAATCCCGCCGCCACGGCTGCTGAGCGCCTCATCGCCAGCAACGCCCTAAAAATGTCCGTCTACTACACCCAGGCGGAAGCCCTCGCTGCGGAACTCACCCAGTGGTCCCTCGCTCAAGACCCGCAAAACCGCCATGTCATTTGCTCCGGAGGCAACTTTGGCATCATGGAAGCCGCCAATCGCGGTGCCCATCGCGTCGGCGGCGTCTCCATCGGCTTTGGGATAGACATCCCCAGTGAGCGAAAAGCCAACAGCTACATCCCCCCAGAGCTCAACTTCAAGTTCCAGTACTTCTTTGCCCGCAAGTTTTGGTTTCTCAACCTGGCTCGAGCCATTATCGTCTTTCCTGGTGGCCTAGGCACCCTCGATGAACTCTTCGAAGTCCTTACCCTTCTAAAAACGCACCGCATGACCCTGAGCACCCCCCTCATCCTCTACGGCTCTGCCTTCTGGAGGTCCATCATCAACTTCCCATCCCTTGTAGATAATGGCCTGGTAACCCAAGACGAACTCGAGTGCCTCCACTTCTGCGACTGCGTTCAGGAGGCCTTTACGACGGTGACCAAGGGGATAAGGTGAGCGTTGAAGGTTTAAAAGGGCCAAGGGGAGC
>JANYDI010000044.1 GCA_025363695.1 Opitutia bacterium | reverse complement strand
CCTTACAGGGCTCTAAATCTTTTTTCCATGCCAAAACCCAGGGCTAAAGCCCTGGGCTGACAAGCATTCGCCCCTTCAGGGCTCTCATTTTGTGGTTTTAAGCTTAGTTAATTGTTCGCACGCCCTAGCATTTCCTTCCTGGTAGCGAATTGCTGAAAATGCGCAGCATTTTCATAATTCGCTACCAGTTAGGGGATCCAAGGGGACAACGTCCCCTTGGCCCTTTAAAACCAAAAAAACACCATGATAGACCTACACATTCACATGGGCGGGGCGGTCCCTGCGGCGGTGCTGTGGGAGTTGCTCTCGGACAGCGGCCTGCAGACGGATTTTAAGACCTTTGATGAGCTGGAGGAATACTTGACGGTGCGGCCGGAGGCTATCCACAACCTGGATGATTTTCTGAATCGGTACTTTCATGGGACGGAGTTGATACAGTCTTCGCCGCGTACGGCCAGTGAGTCGGCTTACCAGCTGGTGGCCAAGGCGTATCGGCGTTCGGGACGTGCCGGTCGTATGCATGCGGTTGAAATCCGTTACAATCCCTTAAAGCGCGTACGCGAGGGCCTGCATACCTTGGACGCCATTATTTTAGCGACCATTCATGGGCTTGAACGGGCGTCGATGCACTATCGTGTTCAGACGGGCATTTTGTTTTCCATGGGCAAGGAGTTTTCACACGAGCGCAACGCCATCATTGTGAACGCAGCGATGGACTTTGGAGGTCGTGGAGCTTTGAAGGGCGCTCATGGCGTTGTGGGGATTGATATGGCCGGGCCGGAGTCCCTTCTCAACGATAGCAACGTAGAATGGCTGAAAGTCGTAGGTAAAATGATTGAGCCCGCTCGTGAACGCGGCTTAGGGATTACTTGGCATGTGGGGGAAACCGCTCATAGCGGTCCGGATGGCATGGAGGCAGTCCTGGAGTGGATACGCCCCCAGCGCATTGGCCATGGCATTGAGCTACGTAAGGCCGAAGGCAAGCAAAAGGAGCGTCTGTGCAAAACGCTACGTGAGCGCCAAGTTTGCTTGGAGATTTGCCCATCGGTTAACCTCATTACGGGCTCGATTTTAAATTTACGTGAAATTGCAGACCTCATTCGCCTCCTTACCTCCGAGGGCATTCCTTTTTGCATCAATACGGATAATCCCTACATCATCCAAACGAATTTACGCCAAGAGTACGACCTCGTGGCCAAGGCCCTCGGCGAGGATGCTCAGCTCATCAACCAGTCCCACCACCACGCCAGCATGCATAGTTTTTTGGCGGGCGTAAGGAATAGGCATTAAGGGCTAAGGGGAGCTCGCTCCCCTTAGGATCCCCTTTCCGATAGCGATTTTGCAAAATACTACGTATTTTGACAAAATCGCTATCGGGAAGCCTATACTAAGGCCCCCACAGATTCCTTCGGAATCGGGGAATTCTTTTCGAACTGCTTTGGAATGGGAGTTTTAGCGGAGGAATTTTGAGTGCGGACAAGGAACCTAGCGCGACGTGTGCTATAGTACTCGAGCGCGAAGGTGACACAGTCCCCACTCAAAAGGCCCCGCTAAAACTCCCATTCGGGGATCCAAGGGGATAGCTCCCCTTGGCCCTTTCCTAATCAAAAAAAAGATTGAAAGGCTAATGGTACTGCTACATTCTAGGGGTCATGGATCTTTTTCACATACAAGGCGGGCGCCCGCTTAGCGGCACCGTGACTGTCAGCGGCTCTAAGAATGCTGCTTTGCCGATGCTTGCAGCGACCTTGCTCACGGCAGAGCCTTGTATCTTGGAGAACGTCCCTCGCTTGAGCGACATCAGCTCCATGATTGAAATTTTAGAATTCCTGGGCGCTGAAGTCACCTGGTTGGCTGAAGAGACCCTTGAGGTCCAGTGCAAGCAGATCAGCAGCTTGGCTCCCTACGAGCTGGTGCGCCGCATGCGTGCCTCCATCTGCGTCTTGGGCCCCCTGGTAGGCCGTCTGAGGCAAGCAAAGGTCTCGCTGCCAGGCGGCTGCGTGTTTGGACAGCGCCCCATCGATCTGCACCTCAAAGGACTCGTTAAATTAGGCTGCCAATGGCACATGGAGGGCGGCTACATGGTCGTCGATGCCGAAAAGCTGCGCGGTGGGGCCGTCTTCCTAGGAGGCCCGCAAGGCAGTACTGTAACGGGCTCTACCAACATCATCACTGCCGCCGTTATGGCCGAAGGCGTCACGCGTATCGAATGCGCCGCTTGTGAGCCCGAAGTCGTCGACCTGTGCCATATGCTCGTGGCCATGGGTGCGCACATCGACGGCATTGGCAGTAGTATTTTGACCATCCGAGGCGTCCCCAGCTTACATGGGTGCCGCCATCGCATCATCCCAGACCGCATCGAGGCCGGCACCTGGCTCATGGCCGCTCCCCTGACTGGGGGCACCCTCACCGTCCAAGGCGCCTGTATTGAGCACTTGGGCGCCGTTTTAGACCGTCTGGACGAAGCAGGCGTTACCCTCGAGGTCCTTGACGCGCAGACCATACGCTCAAAACGTAGTCCTCAGGGCCTAAAAACCATTCAGGCCACCACCTTCCCCTATCCCGGCTTTCCTACGGATTTACAAGCCCAGCTCACCACGCTGCTCACCGCCGCCCAAGGCATTAGCATCATTACCGAACGCATCTATCACCAACGCTTCATGCACGTGCCCGAACTGCAACGCATGGGCGCCGATGTCCGCATCGAGGGCTCCAGCGCCATTGTCCACGGAGGCCGCCCCCTGTGCGGCGCCCCCGTCATGAGCTCCGATCTGCGCGCCAGCGTCTCCCTAGTCCTCGCCGCCCTAGCCGCCCAAGGCGAAAGCTTTGTCCAACGCATCTACCACCTCGACCGCGGCTACGCCTTCCTCGACCTCAAGCTGCAGGCTATGGGAGCTCAGATTCAACGTTTAGATGCGAGTGTGCTGAAAATGTAGGAAAGGGCTAAGGGGAGCTCGCTCCCCTTAGGATCCCCTACTGATAGGCGATTTTTAAAAATGCTAGCGCATTTTATAAAAATCGCCTATCAGGGAGGGCATACTAAGGCCTCCACAGATTCCTTCGGAATCGCATCAAGGAAATCATGATAATAAAAACGCTTTACTTAGTTGCCTTGTTTTGCCTAGCTACGTGCGTCTTGGCAATGGACGGTGTTGAGGAAACCGGGCAGCTTACTCCCTCGCTCCCTCAGGAAAACACAATCGCTACGCATATTCCTTTGGAACAACTGCCTCCGGAAATCATAGCGATGATTTATCAATATCTCACAGAATTGTCCGATAAAGTAAATTTATCCCGTGCAAATAAAAAGCTGTGCTCCTTAAGGCCTTCGTTGAAATCAGCGATGTTACATGATATCGGTGGACTTAGGATGATTTTTGAGCATCGTGGTCATCTGAACTTTAATGCACCGATGGATGTGGTTGTTAACATTAACAGCGGATGTGAAGAAATTAAATTTATCAAATCAAAGAAAACATCCGTGAAAGCACTTAGAGACTGCAATGGCTACTGCACGGATGCAGACCTAGAAGCTCTGGCGCCTGGATTAACGCAGCTGGAGCAGATGGACTTAATGAGTAATAAAAAACTAACCCATAGAGGGCTAGCATTTTTGCCAAAAAGCTTGAAGCACCTCAATCTGCGTGGTTGCCAACAAGTGACCGATGCAGAGCTAAAAGTCGTGGCGGAGTTGACACAGTTACAACACCTTGATCTGCATGGTTGCTTCCAAGTAACCAACGTAGGCGTGGGGCACCTGAGGGGACTGACCCAGTTGCAGTACCTTAACCTGACTTGCTGCAGACGAGTGACCGATGCAGAACTAAAAGTCATGGTGGGGTTAACCCAGTTGCAATACCTCAATCTGTATGGTTGCGACCACGTAACCGACGCAGGCGTAGCGTATCTGGCGGAGTTAACTCAGTTGCAACACCTCAATCTGACTTGCTGCCGCCAAGTGACCGACGCAGGCCTAAAAATCGTGGCGGGGTTAACTCAGTTGCAACACCTCAATCTGACTTGCTGCAAACAGGTGACCGATACAGGGCTAGAGTACCTGAGGAGATTAACCCAATTGCAGCACCTCAATTTGTTTGGCTGCAGCCAAGTGACCGACCTAGGCGTAGCGTATCTGGCGGAGCTAACCCAGTTGCAGGATCTCAACTTGAATGGTTGCAGCCGAGTGACCGACTCAGGCGTAGGAGTTCTGAGGAGCTTGCCCCAGTTGAAGCACCTCCATCTGAATGGGACCCAAGTGAGCGACGTAGGCCATAGCAACCCTTGAGAAGGACTGCCCAAACTTGAAATTTAGAGGGGAGAAGCATAGATTTCGATTGTATCAAAAAAAATTGACAAATCTTTACTGATTATGTAGTGAGAAGCATGATCAGAAAAGCCATTTACTTACTCGCCTTATTTTACCTAACTACACGCGCCTTGGCAATGGATAGCATTGAGGAAACGGGGCAGCTTACTCCCTTACTCCCTCACTCCCTCAGGAAAACACAAGCGCTACGCATTTTCCTTTGGAACAACTGCCTCCGGAAATCATAGTGATGATTTATGGATATCTCACAGAATTATCAGATAAGGTAAATTTATCCCTCGCAAATAAAAATCTGTGCTCGTTAAGGTCTCCGTTGAAGTCGTTGATATTACATGATATCTGTGGACTTAGGATGATCTTTGAGCAAGGTGGTTTTGAGCATCGTGGTTTTAAGTATCCTCGTTATCTGAACTTTAATGCGCCGATGGATTTGGCCCTTGCGCCTAATCATAAGTATGAAAAAATCAATGTACTTGAAGCAAAAGAAACATGCGTGAAAGCACTGAGCGCTCCTGAGGGTTGGGCTAACTTTAAATGGACGGATGCAGACCTAGAAGCCCTAGCGCCTGGATTAACACAGCTGGAGAGTTTTGATTTAAGTAGTAGTGAAAAAATAACCCATAGAGGGCTAGCCTTTTTGCCAAAAAGCTTGGAGCACCTCGATCTGCATGGTTGCAGCCAGGTGGCCGATGCAGAGCTAGGAGCCGTGGCGAGGTTGACCCAGCTGCAGTACCTTGATCTGCGTGACTGCAGCCAGGTGACCGATGCAGGCCTAAAAATCGTGGCGAGGTTAACACAGTTGCAACACCTCAGCCTGAGTAATTGCCATAGGGTAACCGATGTAGGGCTAGAAGTCGTGGCGAGGTTAACTCAGTTGCAACACCTTGATCTGACTTTCTGCCAGCAAGTAACCGACGTAGGCTTGGGGCATCTGGCGAGGCTAACTCAGTTGCAGCACCTCAATTTGCATTATTGCTCGCGAGTGCCCGACATAGGCTTGGGGCATCTGGTGAGGTTAACTCAGTTGCAGCACCTTAGTCTGGCTTATTGCCCAGTGGCCGACATAGGTGTAGCATATCTGGCGAGGTTAACTCAGTTGCAGCACCTTAGTCTGGCTTATTGCCAAGTGACCGACCTAGGCGTAGCGTATCTGGCGGAGCTAACCCAGTTGCAGCACCTTGATTTGTTTGGCTGCAGCCAAGTGACCGACCTAGGCCTGGCGCATCTAGCGGGGTTAACTCAGTTGCAACACCTCAATCTGTATGACTGCAACCAAGTGACCGATCTAGGCCTAACGTATCTGGCGAGGTTGACCCAGTTGCAGCACCTTGATTTGTCTGGCTGCAGCCAAGTGACCGACCTAGGCGTAGCGTATCTGGCAGGATTAACCCAGTTGCAGTACCTTGATTTGTTTGGCTGCACCCAAGTGACCGACGTAGGCCTGGCGCACCTAAAGAACTTGCCCCAGTTGAAGCGCCTCTCTTTGCGTGGCTGTCGCCAAGTGAGCAACGACGCCATAGCAGCCCTTGAGCGGGACTGCCCAAACTTGATGATATGGGATAGGCCGCGTTGATATGCAGATAATCACCTTGGCGTTCGATCGCGAAGCGATCTGTGGGGTGCCTTGTATCACCCTCCCCGATGGGCAATTTTACCAAAATGCGCTAGCATTTTG
>JANYDI010000037.1 GCA_025363695.1 Opitutia bacterium | reverse complement strand
AACAAACCACAAAATGAGAGCCCTGCAGGGGCGAATGCTTGTCAGCCCAGGGCTTTAGCCCTGGGTTTACGGGTAAAAAACAAACCAGAGCCCTGAAGGGGCGATTCATTAAAATGTATCAAAATCTTGTTAAATATGCTCTATATATCAGATTGTGAGAATCGCCCTTACAGGGCTCTAAATCTTTTTTCCATGCCAAAACCCAGGGCTAAAGCCCTGGGCTGACAAGCATTCGCCCCTGCAGGGCTCTCATTTTGTGGTTTTAAGCTTAGTTAATTGATCACACGCCCTAGCTTAGATGCGATCGCGAAGCGATCTGTGGAGGCCTTGTATATCCTGCCGGGTAGCGAATTGCTGAAAATGCGTAGCCTTTTCACAATTCGCTACCCGTTAGGGGATCCAAGGGGAGCGCGCTCCCCTTGGCCCTTAGCTTAGCCCTTTCCTTAGCTCATCCTCCAAGGTTTGCCGCCCCTTATGTTTGAGAACCCTATACACTGCAG
This sequence comes from Opitutia bacterium, assembly GCA_025363695.1. Lineage (GTDB taxonomy): Bacteria > Verrucomicrobiota > Verrucomicrobiia > Opitutales > JANYDI01 > JANYDI01. The sequence goes on along the minus strand of JANYDI010000037.1, from coordinate 10,937 downwards.
ACGCCCGCCATCGTCTTCGTTATGGCCGATGACGCCGGATTCACCGCGTAAAGCGGCATCGACGGCAAAGTCGACACAGGACTGAATGAGCCTTAGGTCCTGGGCATTGGCGGGCGCTGAGCGGGCAAAGTAGCCGCTTTTTTGCACTAGGACTTTCTGGGCCCCTACAAGCGGCGCTAGTTGCTGAGCAAACCACTGACCGGCGTTGACGGCATCGAGCTTGACGTGGCCAAAGGCATCTTTGGGGAGGGCTTCCCAGCTGGCTTGCTTTTGGATGGCCTCCAGGCCGGCTCCTTCGCTCACGAAGAGGTTGAGGCAGCCAAGCCTGTCCATGAGCGGCTTTAGGCGAGCGGCTTCGGCAGGAAGGTCGAAAGGGCGCTCGGGTACATAGATGCCGTGGACGTCGTAATGTTCTTGGGTCAGTGGTGTTCCAGGGACAAAAAACCGTTTTGCCAAGCGCTCTTGGTAGCACCGTGCGGTTTGAGCCGTTAGCCAGCCACAGTTACGCCCCATAACTTCGTGGACGATCAGCATCCGAGGGTTGGCGGTAGCTTCCGCCACAACATTTTCAAAAAAAATAGCGCCTTGTTCGGCGGCGGTCCAGGCTCCCAAGCTTTGCTTTATGGGATACACGTCATTGTCGACGGTCTTGGGCAGGCCAATCACGGTCAAGGCATAGGCGTTTTTTTTCAAAAATTCCGCCAACTGCGCCGCGGCTATATTGGTATCGTCTCCACCAATCGTGTGCAATATATCAATGCCGTCATCGCGTAGGCGTTGGGCGGCTACCTGCTGCGGATCCTCCCCTGGGCGAACCAGGCCACGCTTAGCGCAGTCCGCAGCATTGCTTAATTTAACGCGGCTATTTCCGATAGGGCTCCCGCCAAAGCTATGCCAGTGATGCACCTGTTGACGCATGGCGGGCGTCACTAAAAAACTTTGCCCAAGGAGCAGGCCTTCGTAGCCATTTTGGTAGCAGCGAATCGTGCACTGCGGCAGCACATCCGAGTACCGCTCAATCAGCCCAGCCACGGCTGAGGCCAAGCACGGAGCCAAGCCGCCAGCTGTCAAAATTCCAATATGCTTCATAGACAAGGAGATAAAAAAAGTGAAAGGGCCAAGGGGCGCTCGCGCCCCTTGGATCCCCTACAGGGTGCGATTTTGTGAAATACTGCGTATTTCAGCAAAATCGCACCCTGGAAGGGCGATACAAGGCACCCTCCATGATCCCTTCGGGATCACATCTAAGCAATTTAACTATTCAATAAATTCAACGTTTGAGCCGTGTATCCCCACAGAGAAACTGACTTCCCCCTAAAAGGCAAGCCTTTTTAAAACCTGTCTAAAAAAAGGAGCCTCGTGCCGCTCCAAGCGAGGGGTTTGGGGCTCAAGCGGCTTAAGCGTTGAAAGTGAGCTAACTACTTGATTAGCAATCTATTATAAAACACATTATGAGAGCCCTACAGGGGCGATTCATTAAACCTGATATATTGCCCATAGTTAATTTTTAGATAAATTTGATATATTTTAATGAATCGCCCCTGTAGGGCTCTGGTTTGTTTTTTACCCGTACACCCAGGGCTAAAGCCCTGGGCTGACAAGCATTCGCCCCTTCAGGGCTCTCATTTTGTGGTTTGATAAATAGCTTAGTTAATTGTTCACACGCCCTATTGGCCTGCAAGGAATTTACTATACTTTGTTTTTCGATTCCGAAGGAATCTAGGGGAGCTTAGTATCACCCTCCCCGATAGCGATTTACTTAAAATGCGCCAGCATTTTAATAAATCGCTATCGGAAAGGGGATCCTAAGGGGCGCAAGCGCCCCTTAGCCTACTTAACGCTCATCAACTCCGTAGCGGAAAAAACACGTGAGCGGTCGCCTAGCGCCTGGCGGATCTGGGTGACCGTGCCTTCCTGGACAGCGGGAGCTGCGTTGCCCCAGGCTTGCCGGACGTAGCTCAATACAGCTGCTATTTGTTTATCGCTAAACTTGGTACCGAAGGTGGGCATGGCTCCGTTGAACTGGGCTTTTTCGACCTCTATGGGGCCTTCGAGACCCTTGAGTAAGACGCGAACAGGGATGGCATCGATACCCAGCAGCCAGGAAGAGCCTGCCAAGGGCGGATAGCTCCCGGGGACGCCTAGGCCTGTGGTTTGATGGCATTGGGTGCAGTTTTTCTTAAAAATTTTCTCTCCTTGGACCAGAGGGTCCCAAACTTCCTCTTTAATGCTTCCTGCGTCTAAGATTAAATGTTTATTGTGGTCATAGATGAAAAAATCAAAATCAAAGGAATACCGCGTGAGGTAAACCCCCATACCAAAGGCAAGAAATACGACGGCAACAAAGAGCGCAAAGGGCATTTCGGAATTGCCTTCGAAGGGCTCGCCTTTTTCCTGATAAACGGGCAAGGCAGGGTCATGCCTGCCGTGAAGCGCTTCATCGTCAAACTGAGCGGTTTCAAAGGGTTGTTTTTTTGGCTTTTGAGGGGGTGTCATAGGGTTCCCTTATTTTGAAAGCTTGCCCTCTGGCAGCTCATAATTTTGCTTAAGACTCAGGAGATACTCTACCAGTATTTTTGCTCGATGGGAAGGCACAACTTCGTAGCCCTCTGGGGGTTCGTCTCCCGGAGCAAAGCCTTTCAGAGCCTCATGCGAAGGAGCCTTCCCTTGTTTTTGCAGTTTATAGAGAAATTTGAAGGAAGGCATAATGGACCCCTTGGAGGTAGACCGCGGATTATAGAGGTGCTTATGGTGCCATTCGGCATTGACGCGATCCCCGATATTGGCCAAATCAGGCCCCGTGCGGTTGGTCCCGATCATATTTTGCTTGTTGTAGATGTAGTCTCTGGGGACGCTTTGGCGATCGCCCCAGCCACGTTCAAAATCGGCCCCAAAGCCTTTAGGGCGGACTTGCTGCGAATGGCAGGTCGTGCAGTTCATTTGAATATAGACTTGTTCGCCCTGAGCAGCCAATCCGGACGGCCTCAAGGGATACAGCATCCCATCGACCTCCAGGGCCACAGGCTTCAGATTCCCCATATGCATGTGAGGATACAAAATAAGTCCTGTCCAGGAAAAAGCTAAGCAGAAAAAAATTCCTAAAAAAAGCAAAGGCATGCTTTTCATGATTAAAGACCTCCTGAGTTCGGTACTGGGGATAGCAACGTGGGTCCCGTTTCAGAGCGGACATAGGAGCCCCTGAGCATCCAGACCACATTGACAACAAAGGCCACGTGACCGCATAGAAGCAATAATCCTGCCAGCGTACGGGCATGTAGGTAAGGCAAGGTAAAGCGTACAATATCCAAAAAGGGGATATTGGGGTTGTTCATCTTTAAGCCCTGAAACCAACCGCCTATGGACAGCGCCACAACCATCAGGATAATACCACTGCTGCAACACCAAAAATGCATACGAATCAAACCCGCAGAGGGCCATTCCCGATTGAGCAAACGCGGCAACATAAAGTAAATACCGCCAAAAAGCACCATCGTAACAAAGCCATAGGCGCCATGATGCGCATGTCCAACCGTAAAATGCGTAAAATGCGTAATTTTATTGAAGGACCTCAGAGCCATGAGCGAACCAAAAGCGCTCGAAAGCGTATAATTCATGGCTCCAAAGACGATGAAGCGCAAAGACGGGCTGTTCCAAATGTCTCTGAGGCTGCCCATCGCCGTAATGTGGTGGTTGATAGCCGTGACAATGACCGGAACAAACATCATGATACTGCCGACAATCCCAGCCGAAATCATCCAAACCGGAATCGGCCCGCCAATAAGATGGTGCATCCCCGCCCAGTTATAAAAGAGGGCTAAGGACCAAAACCCTACGACCGACAAGTAATAGCTGTGGATGGGCTTACCAAGGACTTTGGGCAAGATGTAATACACGATGGCCACGCAAATAGGCGTCATCCACAGGCCCAAAACATTGTGGGCAAACCACCAATGCGTGATGGATTGCATCACCCCTTGCATGGGCGTGAAAAAAATCAGCATCTGAACAATCGTATACAACCAAGGGAACCAAAAAAAGGCCGCAAGCAGGTACCACTGCGAAACATATACGTGATCCGACTCCCGATGCCAGAAGGCCAAAACCCCCCAAGCGCCTATCAGTACATAAGCTACCGCCAGCAAAGGGCTCACATAGGTGGGCATCTCAAGCCATTCCACCGCACTGTTGTGCCCCATAAAAATACCCCCCACCCCGAGCAGCAGGCCCAGATTCCAAAAAGACCCGGCCACATACAGCATCCCCTTGTGCCGTACAGGGCTTTTACACAGCCGCGCCATCACCCAAAGCCCTACCGCAAACAGGGCGTTATTCACCCAACCATAAGCCACCACATTCAGATGCGCAGCCCGAACACGTCCAAAGGTAAACCACTCATAGCCCGACAAGAACGGAGGGTACTGCAGCTTGATCGAGGTAATCAACGCAAACAGCGTCCCCACAAGCAGCCAAATACACGCCCAGCTGACAAAAAAGATTCCCGACCCCTTCAAGGATCGGTCTATCTGGCTCAGGGTCATCTGACTCAAGGTCATCGTTGGGTTGTTCATGGTGTATGTGTAAAAATGAGTTAAAGAGCTAAAAGGGCTAAGGGGCGCTTGCGCCCCTTAGGATCCCCTACCGATAGGCGATTTTTTAAAATGCTAGCGCATTTTATAAAAATCGCCTATCGGGGAGGGAGATACTAAGCCCCCCACAGATTGCTTCGCAATCGAATTCAGGTAATATAAATATTCATTAAAAACGCATGATGGGAGGCCTGAAGGGCCGGCAGATACGTAGCCCAGGGCGTGAGCCCTGGGTTAGGGCAGAAAACAAACCAGAGCCCTGTAAGGGCGGCACCTAAAAGGTGAATGTGAGTGTCGCCCCTGTAGGGCTCAAAATCTTTTTTCTACGCTGAACCCAGGGCTTACGCCCTGGGCTACGTATCTGCCGCCCTTTCAGGGCTCTCATAATGTGGTTTTAATAAATAACTAAATTGCTTAGATGCGATTCCGAAGGAATCTGTGAGGGGCCTTGTATTGCCTACCCGATAGCGATTTTTATAAAATGCTCTGCATTTTTAAAAATCGCTATCGGAAAGGGGATCCAAGGGGAGCGAGCTCCCCTTGGCCCTTTTTGCTTCTACAAAGTCCGGAAAAAAGTCCGTAATTCTCCCCTCCGGTTCATCGTCATCAAAGATCATACGGGCCTGTTGTTCGAAGTCTTGAAACTGGCGATTACGCACGGCCCAGTAAAAGGCGGCAATGGCGCCGACAAAGAAGGCGCTGACAGACAGAAGGAGCGCGATGGCGTAGGGAGCCGCGCCTGGGAGCAAGGGGACCAGGCCCAGACCCAGAACAGCGGCGACACATAAGAGAAGGATTTTTAAGTTCATAAGGGACTTTCATGCTAGGGGGTTGGCGTAAAGAGGGCTACGTTTTTCTGATAGGCTTCCAGGGTTAGAGGTATTGCCTGGGCTATGGGCAGACGCACCTGGCCGAGTGTTTTGTCAGCCCAGCCATAGGTGCTGCTTTCTTTGTGCATGGCTGCATCGAGGGCCAGCCGGGTTTCCTTGCGATAGGCAGCGCGCTCGCTCCCGGGGTCTGTAGGACTGTGCGGCACATAGGTAACCATGAGTATGCCGGCAAAGAGGAGGAAAAACCCTAGGATGGCGAAAAACGAAGGGATATGCGATGGCGGTTTCGAGCAACAAGAATCATTCATAATAATGGAGTGCTTTTTGGATTTGGGGGTCAGAGACAGGAATCGGCCCATGCTTGGCAGCACTACGTAGATAGGCCCACAGACACAGGGCTCCCATGCCTATCCAGGAAGCGAAATCAAATACCGTAATGCTGAACTCTCGAACATCGTAGCCAACCGCATTGTCGGAAGGCAGGCGGCCAGGTACGATATTGTAATGAAAGTCAATCATTTGAAAGATTAAAATCCAAACAGAAATAAAGAGCAAACGCTTTTCGACTACTTTGTTTTTGTAGGAAAGCAGGTACAAGAACGGTACAAAAAAGTGCCCAGCAATGAGCCCGAAAACCCCTACATAGTACCAGCTGTTGTGCGTATAGTCAATAGGGTTAAAAATGCGCATATGGTACCAAAACGTCTCCTCAGGGATATTCGCATGATAGATAAGGAAAAACTGCGAAAAACTAATATAACCCCAAAACACGGTAAACGCCAAGGCTAAGCAAGCCAAGTTGTAGCGATGCGCCTGGTTGTAGTAGCCCTTTAGGTAGCCCTGTTTATGTAAAAAGGCACACAGGACAATAATGGCTGCTAGGGCAATGCGAATCCCTGAGGAGAAAAACCAGACCCCATACATGGTTGAAAACCAATGGAATTCCAAGCTCTTGAACCAATCGATGGCGGCAAAGGTCAAGGTCAAGGCGGTTAAGGGAATGCCGGCCGCTGACAGGTAGGTCGGCCAATCGGCCCATTGGCGCCGAGGATCGCTATCCATGCGGTAGGAACAATACCGAAAAGCCAGCCCTAAAAAACTCCACAAGCCAAAAAACAGCACAGCGCGCACGGTAAAGAAAAGCGGGTTCAGGTACACGGCCTTTCCTTGATACAGGGCATCCTGGGCGACGTGCTCGCCTCCGGGCAACAATGCCTGGGGATCCGCCCATTTCCACAAAAGCCCTGGACTATCATGCCACCACAGCAGGAGTAAAAAGGGTATAAAAGTCAAGGCAAGCAAAGGAAAGGCCGTCATGGCATGCTCGAGTTGCCGGCGCAGGATAACCGACCAGCCCGACCCAAACACATACCACAGCATGATGAGCAGCAGCATCCCAATCCCTACAGCCAGCCAAAAGGCCAGCCCGAGCAGCCAGCTGATCAGCGGCCGGGCGTCTCCCAGCTGCACGCCTCTCCAAAAGCCCCAAAGCCCCACGAGCAAAAAGAGCACGGCAATGCCCAGTACCCACGTAGATAGACGCTTTAACCCGATTTGATGAATACTTTTTTGCATTTTAACCCTGTAGTTGTGAACGTTCTTGCTGCGGCACCTCCTCAAGCGTGCCCATGCGCGCTTTTTGCAAGGCTCTGAGATATAGCACCACAGCCCAGCGCTCTTCCACGCTCAGCTTGTCGCCATAAGCCAGCATTTGACCCTTTCCATGAACGATGGTATTATAAATCTCGCCATCCGCCATCAACCTTAAACGATCCGAGTGGTAATTGGCCATGCCGACCATGCCAAATTTCCCGGTAATGCCGTTGCCTGAGCCCACGGCATCGTGGCAGACTTTGCAGTTGATGGTGTATTTTTCTTGGCCCAAGGCCATCAGCGCATGGGTAACGGGGATGGGGATGCGAGCCACCCACGTGCCGTCAGGGTTTTTACCCGTCGTGACGTGAGCCTCTTGCTGTTGATAAGCCGGGTCAAAGGCCTGAACACTGTCAACGGCCCTACCCAGCGCTCCAGCAGGCACGGGCCGGGCGACGCGTCCATCGGCCCAGTTTTCAAAGCCCGCGCCGGATTGCGCCTTGTACTTGGGCTGCTCGTCCATATCCGGAAAGACCATCAAGGGCGGTTTTATCGAATGCTGGCCACGGATGCCCAGAATTGAAACCACCGTGACCGTCACAAACAAAGTAATCATCCAAAAATAACGCATAATTTTATGAATCGTGAACCCAAAGAATCCCCTCAGCGCCCAGTTGTTCCAAGAGCTTGGGCGTCGTTTCAGGATCGCACAAAGGGTCTTGAGCCTCTATGGCAATGAGAAAACGATCATCCGAGGCCCGAGAAAAGGTAGGATGGTTAAAAATCGGGTGATGGTGCATCGGCAGCCTATTAGTCCAAAACATGCCAAAAAGCGTTCCAAAAGCAGCCAGTAAAATCGTCAACTCATAGGCAATTGGGAAAGGATACACCACAGACGCCAGCGGCTTTCCACCAACAGTCAGCGGATAATCGTAGGCATTCATGTACCACACCATGATGAGTCCGCTAAAAAAGCCCGTGACGCCCCCAAGCAGCGTAAAACGCGGCACCACGGAACGCGGCATCCCCATGGCCTTGTCCAGCCCATGGACCGGAAAAGGCGTATAGACCTCCCAGTGCTTAAAGCCCTGCGAGCGCAGTTTTTTTACCGCTGCAAACAAGGGCTTAAGCTCGGAAAAAGTTGCCGTAAGCGCATAAGGTTTGACCAGTGTTTCAGGCATGAGGATCTCCTTGAGGGGTTACAGCCTTGATTTCCGCAAAAGCCATCAGAGGCAAAAAGCGTAGGAAAAGCAAAAAGAGCGTAGAAAAAACGCCAAAGGTGCCCGCAAAGGTAATCATATCCACCCAGGTAGGCGTATAGTAGCCCCAGCTGGAAGGCAAAAAGTCATTGGCCAAAGACGTAACGATGATCACGAAACGCTCAAACCACATCCCTAAATTAATAAAAAGACAGATGGTCCAAACCAGCCAAATGTTTTCGCGTATCGCCCGGAACCAAAATAATTGCGGCGAGATCACATTGCAGCTAATCATGATCCAGTACGCCCAGGCGTATTGACCAAAAGCACGGTTAATAAAGGCAAAGCCTTCATACGGATTGGCGCTATACCAAGCGATAAAAAACTCCATCATGTAGGCGTACCCGACGATGGTACCCGTAGCCAGGCAAATTTTGCACATGCAGTTGATGTGGTACTGCGTGATCAGCTCCTCGAGTTTGTAAATTTTACGCACGGGAATCATCAGCGTAAGCACCATACCAAAGCCAGAAAAAATCGCCCCAGCTACAAAGTAAGGCGGGAAAATCGTCGTATGCCAACCCGGCAACTGAGCCACGGCAAAGTCAAAGGATACTATCGTATGCACCGAAAGCACCAGCGGCGTAGACAGCCCGGCTAGGAGTAAATAAGCCATTTCGTAGTTGCGCCAATGATTCGTTGCTCCACGCCAGCCCATAGCAAAAATACCATAAAAGTAGCGACGCAGCGGCGTTTTAGCACGATCCCGAACCGTAGCCAAATCGGGGATCATCCCCATGTACCAAAAAAGCACCGATACCGTCCCATAGGTAGAAACGGCAAAAACGTCCCATTCCAAAGGGCTACGGAACTGAGGCCAAATACTATTATACGTGGGAATCGGGAATAAAAACCAGGCCATCCATACGCGGCCTACGTGAAAAACCGGGTAAATCCCAGCACAGCACACTGCAAAAATCGTCATGGCCTCAGCCGCACGGTTAATACTCGTTCGCCACTGTTGCTTGAGTAGGCACAAAATAGCCGAAATCAAAGTACCGGCATGCCCAATACCAATCCAAAAAACGAAATTAATAATGGCCCAACCCCAATTAACCGGATGCGCCAAGCCCCAAACCCCGATTCCCGTAGACACAAGGTAAGTCAGCCCAAAAACCGTCAGCCCCGCCAAGCTCACCGCGCAAGCAAAGGCAATCCACCACCAACGCGGCGTAGGCGCCTCAATGATGCCGCAGACCTTCTCCGTAATCCAGGCAAACCCATGGCCGTTGGCCACCAGCGGTGGCTTGATGACCATCGCCACGGGCGTCACTTCCTCTAAAATGCTTTCGTCTATGGCTTCCATATGTGCTCAATGTGTAAATAAGGGCCAAGGGGCGCTCGCGCCCCTTAGGATCCCCTACAGGGTGCGATTTTATAAAATGCGATGCATTTTAATAAAATCGCACCCTGGTAGAATATACTAAGGCCTCCACAGATCCCTTCGGGATCGAGGGATGGGGTGTTCATGGCTCTGAGGGGCGTACGGATTCAATAATGAGTTCCACATCGACTGTGTCTCCAATCGCAAGATTCATAGGACCAAAGCTCAGGCCCCAGTCTTTACGGCTCAACTGCACCGTACCCCTCCAGGAAGCCAAGTAAGTTCCCTTCATTCCAGGACCTTCTCCTAAAAACTCAGTAACAATAGTGATGGCCTTAGTTTTCCCTAAAAAAGTCAAATTCCCCGAAAGGATCCATTCCTTAGGAAGGGACTGCACGCCTTTTCTGAAATGCTTACTTGTACGTTTAGGCTCAAAGCTACTGCTCTTGAACAGCAGCACCGGAAACTGCTCCACATTGAGAAACTCCTTACTCTTCATGTGCCCATCGCGCTTGGCATTCGCTGTGTCAAAGGTGGTCATGTCGATCTTGGCCTCTACGCTGCTGTTTTTGGGACTCAGTCTGTCCAAGTTCACATGCCCCGTAACCCCCGTGATGCTGCCTCTTACAGGGGTCAGAAAATGTTTAACGGAAAAGTTGGCACTCGAGTGACTCGGATCGATATTGTAAACCTCAACGACATCCTCCGTGACAGGAGCTTCAGCTTTTTTAGGGGACTTTGCAGATAGAGCTCCGGAGCTGAAGGCAAAACAGGTGAGCAATAAAAATAAATGTTTGGTTTTCATAATAAAAGTTAGAATTTTAATGAATCGCCCCTGTAGGGCTCTGGTTTGTTTTTCTCCCGTAAACCCAGGGCTAAAGCCCTGGGCTGACAAGCATTCGCCCCTTCAGGGCTCTCATTTTGTGGTTTGATAAATAAATTAGATTAGGGCGTGTGAACAATTAAGCTATCATCAGCCCACACTTAAGGAGGCCTGAAGGGCCGGCATATCGTAGCCCAGGGCGTAAGCCCTGGGTTTACGGGTGAAATTTTTTTGAGCCCTACAGGGGCGACACTCCTATTCACGTTCTGAGTGCCGCCCTTACAGGGCTCCGGTCTGTTTCCTATGCCAAACCCAGGGCTTACGCCCTGGGCTACGATATGCCGGCCCTTCAGGCCTCCTTAAGTGTGTTTTAAATAAACAGTTATTTTGCTTAATTTCGATCGCGAAGCGATCCGGAGGGTGCCTTGTATTTCCTCATCTGGTAGCGAATTGCTGAAAATGCGCAGCAATTTCACAATTCGCTACCAGTTAGGGGATCCAAGGGGAGCTCGCTCCCCTTGG
>JANYDI010000019.1 GCA_025363695.1 Opitutia bacterium | reverse complement strand
TCAATTCTCCGGCTGTCCGCGCCGATATTCCAGCAACAAAAAATTCCATCAACTTCAACTGCTTGCTTTCCGCTAATTTACAATGCTTTACGTACACTTGACTGTCCTAACATGCTTCATGTTAGGTGTCAGCCCCTAATTTTATCCTTTCACTGTGTTTTCTTCTTTGTCTAGCGCTTGCTTGACCATCTCTTTGGCTAAGTCCTCCAGAAAATTGGTAAGCGTTAAGTTTGCTTCGAACCCATAATGATTAAGTGCACGAAGTAGATCCGAATTTGCATATTTTTTATAGAGGTCTTGAGAAAGTTTAGGTACACCTTGAGCTTTAGCAGCTTTATTAAGGCTTTCCTTGAGAAAAACAAAGATGACTTCCTTTGCTCCTTCTTTAATTTTTGGATTCTTTGCTTTCGGAATTTTCTTAGGGTCGAGATTCAATTGCCTCAGCAGCTCCGCAGCCTTTCTGTCTCCTATTTTAATTTCAGGCATCTTTCCTTCAGTGATAGACGCTTTCCCTCCCAGCCACGTCTTAGTCATGGCTTCACCCTGCCCAGCAGCAGGAATTGGGTTCCCTCCTTTGAGCTGGGCCACGGCTCTTTCTCCAAACGTCGCAAGCTTTTCAGTAACCGCTTCCTTGATCTTGCTGATCCCTGGACCTTTTCTTATTCCTCCTGAGCCTGATGTCATACTTTTATCCTTTCACTGTTTTTCCTTAACCTATTAATATTCCATAAATATATAAGCATAAATAACCCAAGTCAACATATATCTTAAATCTAATCTCTCTCCACCCCCCCACAAAACGCTTGCTCTCCACCCCCTCCGCGTTCACAATCGCCGCATGATCCCCATCAGCAGTCGGCAAAACCCGCAAGTGAAGGCCCTTGTGGCGCTCAAGGAGGCATCTGAGCGCCGGCGCCAAAGTGCCTTTATCGTTGAAGGCCTCCGAGAACTCCAAGTTGCCGCCGCTAACGCCTTGGTTTTCAAGAGCTTATGGGTCTGTCCTGAGCTTTTAAAAAAAGAAGCCCCTTTAGAAGCCCTCAAACAGCGGGCTGAGCAGACTTTTCAAGTCCCCGCAAGTGTATTTGAAAAGCTCTCATGTCGCCAGAACCCCGATGGGCTGCTGGCTGAGCTGCTTGGCTCGCCCAGGCCACTCAGTAGCCTGGGAAATTTAACGCCAAATCCCCTCGTATTGGTCCTGGAAGGCCTAGAAAAACCAGGCAATATCGGCGCCATTATCCGCAGTGCCGAGGCTCTGGGCGTCACAGCCCTGCTGATCAGCGACCCTTTGTGCGACCTCTACAATCCGCATCTAATTCGTAATTCCCAAGGCCTTGTCTTTGCCCTCAACATCGCCGTGTGTACGCAGCACGAAGCCCTGGCGTTTTTTAAAAAACAGCACATAACACTCTTGAGTACCCAGGCCACCCCCACCGCCAAGGCCCCCTGGGACCACAACCTAAGGGGCCCCACAGCCATCATCCTTGGCAACGAACACAGCGGCGTCACCCCCTTTTGGCAACCCCACGCCCTCGGGCTGCGCATCCCCCAAGTCGGCCAGGCCGATAGCCTCAACGTCGCCGTCGCCGCCAGTATCATCATCGCCGAGGCGTGTAGGCAAAGGGAGTTTTAGGGGGGCATTGGGGTTTGGGACGGCGTCAGGGAAGTGACTCACGCACCGTAGTGCGCTACGCACTTCCCTTCCTTGTCCGAAGCCCCCAATGCCGCCCCTAAAACCGGCTCGAAGCAGTTCATAAGATACACTCGGATCGCTTTGCGATCAGCCTTCAACACACAAGTCCGAAAAAATTTATTTTTTCAGTTGCTTTTTTTAACAAAAGTCCCTTTATAGTGCCCAAGAACCTGTTTTAATGGTTTTGTCATGCGATTTTTTGGCTGATTTTGCCACCTTTTGAGCTAATTTTTTCGCAGGCACCGCTGGTGCATGCGTCAAAAATTATCTCAAAATCTGCCTAAAATCAGCTCAAAACCTCACATAACCCTCCCATTAAAACAGGTTCTCATGCTCGGGTGGTGGAATTGGTAGACACGCACGCTTGAGGGGCGTGTGCCTTTGGGTGTATGGGTTCGAGTCCCATCCCGAGCACCATTTTGCTGATCCCAAAGGGATCTGTGAGGGTTTTAGTATGTCGTTTCCCGATGGGCAATTTTATTAAAATGCTTCAGCATTTTATAAAATTGCCCATCGGAAAGGGGATCCTAAGGGGAGCCAGCTCCCCTTGGCCCTATCCTTCATCCTTCACTTCATGAAAAAGTTTGCATTATTTTTGTCCATTTTTTTGGACATCGTAGGGTTCTCGATCGCTTTTCCCTTAGGGCCGGCGGTACAGGACTACTATATCGTGAAGCGGCACTATTTTTTCCCTGAGTTTGGTCATTTACTGACTTGGCTGGAGGGCTTGACTTCGGTAGGCGGGGCTTTGGGCTCGGGGTTTTACGTGTCGGTTCTTTTTGGAGGCTTGATGAGCAGCGTATATTCCTTGCTGCAATTTTTGTTTTCGCCGTTTTGGGGACGTTTGTCGGATCGTTTTGGACGGCGAGCTTTGCTGATGTTTTCAGCGCTTGGGATGTCAGGCAGCTACCTCATTTGGTGCGTGGCCAGTACCTTTGAGCTTTTTTTACTCAGCCGTATTGTGGGGGGCATTATGGCCGGGAGCTTGGCTGTTGCCACAGCAAGCGTGGCCGACTTGAGTAGCCACCAGGATAAGCAGCGTCGTGCCCAAAATATGGCCATTATGGGTATGGCCTTTGGCTGTGGCTTTCTTTTCGGCCCTGCTTTAGGTGGCTTGACGGCCCAGGTGGACCTCAGCCTGGTTTTTAGTTGGCTGACGCCCTTTTCTTTACCGGCTTTGCTGGCTGCCGGCTTGTCTTTTATTAATTTTTTGTGCCTCGCCTTCTTTTTTCAAGAAACCCTAGCGCAGGAGCATCGTAGGCACAACCCAATGACTTTGGGTAATTTTGGCCTAAAAGCCGAAAATGGCTTTGTTAAAAAAATCGCGCTGGCCAATTTTGCTTTTATTTTTGCCTTTAGCGGGATTGAGTCTACCTTGAGTTTTTTGGGCTGTGAACGCCTCGGCTTTACACCCAAAAACATGGGGCTGCTGTTTATGGCTGTCGGCCTGACGTCTTTAATTACCCAAGGCCTGTTTGTACGTCGTTTGGCCGCACGCCTGAGCACGGCTACGCTGTGTATGTTGGGCTTTTGTCTGTGCACGCTGGCCTTTATCGGTATGGCTCAAGCCTACACAACCCGAGGCTTTGTGCTGGCTAACCTCCTATCGGCCATAGGAACCGGTATTACCTTTCCCATGATCGCCAGCTTAGTAGCTGAGCACTCTTCAGCCCATCGCCATGGAGAAAATATGGGGGTTTTTAGGTCTATGGGAGCCCTCGGACGTGCTTTCGGGCCCTTACTGGGGGCCTACCTATATTTCTCGAAAGGGGGACATTTTTTATACTGGACCGAGAGCTTGCTTTGCCTTGTACCCTTACTAATAATACACTGGGTAAAAAAAGAAAAATTACAAATAATATCAAAAAAAACTTGACAAAATTTTAAAAAACGTATTGCCTAAGTCCATGGTCAAAGAACTCAAAAAACTAAGTATTCTTACTTGTCTAGCTATTGTCTTCGCTGCTGCTTCTGCCTCGCAGTGTTTGGCTATCCCGATTGTAAAGGGTCATCAGCTCAGAGCTGATGAGATACGCAAAGGAGGTTATGCTCATAAGGCTACTTCGCCTCCCAGCATGGCTGGGCAACCTACTACGTCGTATGGTCTAAGGGCCGCGTGTGGGTCTAAGACGGCGTATGGGGTTAAGGCGGCAGAGCCTTCAAGGACACCGACGTCTTCTTCGAGAGGTAAGTAGTCTACAAATCTCTGAGTCCGCCTTAAATTAAGGCGGACTCTTTTTGTGCTGTGCCGCACGAACCCTACATCGATGCCTGTCTTCGCTTGGCCAAAGAAGCGTGGGGCCAGACGCACCCCAATCCTATGGTTGGCGCTGCCATTGTAGAGGATGGCCGAATAGTAGCCCAAGGCTATCACGCTAAAGCCGGTGAACCGCACGCAGAAGTTCAGACGCTTAGGGCACTGGGACGTCTTCCCCAAAAAGGCGCCCGTCTTTATGTTACCTTGGAGCCCTGTTGTACTCAAGGGCGTACGGCTCCTTGCACTCAGGCGATCCTTGCCTCCGGCATCCAGGACGTCGTGATAGGATGCTTAGATCCCAATCCGCGTCACCAAGGCAAAGGTGTAGACCTTTTACAGCAAGCGGGTATTCGCGTTACCGTAGGGGTAGCTCAGCGCGCTTGCGAGGATTTAAATTTAATATACAATCACTGGATTGTTCATCAGCGTCCCTTGATTGCGGTCAAATGGGCTGCCACTTTGGATGGCTATGTGGCGACACGCAGCGGGCATTCGCAGTGGATCACAGGTCCACAGGCCCGAGCTGAAGGTGCCCGTTGGCGCCGGCTTTTCCCCGCCATCGTTGTGGGTGTAGGTACGCTTTTGGCCGATAATCCTGCCCTTACGGCCCGAGGGGACAGCCCTGGCTGCGACACCCTTTACTGCCCTAGGCGTTTTATTATCGACACGCACTTGCGTTGCCTGCAAACATCCAAGGAATATACCGTTTTAAGCGATACCTACGCCACCTGCCTTGTCACCACCCAGGATGCCGAGGCGTCTAGGCTCCCCCCCGGGGTTGAGCTTTGGCGCTTGCCCTCAGACGCACAGGGGCGCGTTTGCCTCAAAAGCTTTGTACAACGCTGTACCCAAGAGGGGCTCGTCGGGCTCCTTTTTGAAGGCGGTCCAACCCTCATAAGTGCCTTGTTAGCCCAAGTTGGCTGGGATTACCTCTTTGCCTATCAAGCCCCCTGCTTCCTGGGAGATCCCCAAGCCCGCCCCGCCCTCAGCGGCCAGGCCCCAGAAACCCTAGGCGCAGCCTTCACCCTCCAAGACCCCCATATCACGATCCATGGAATGGACGTCCTCGTCCGAGGTCAGGTATTTAGCGGGGCCTTTTGACGTTTATACGGCGTCATGGAAGTGACTCACGCACCGTAGTGCGCTACGCACTTCCCTTCCTTGTCTAAACGTCGAAAGGCCTCCGCTAAAACCAGCCTTCTAAAGTTCATAAAATACTCCCTGATCCCTTCGGGATCTGGAGGGGCCTTAGTATATGCTTCTCGATGGCGATTTATTAAAATATGTAATATTTTAATAAATCGCCATCGAAAGGGGATCCTAAGGGGCGCAAGCGCCCCTTAGCCCTTTATTCAACCATACTCTGAGCGCTGCCATCCCCTGCGCTCGGAGCATGGGGCGGCCGTCGGCATGGGGCAGGCCTAGGCGCTTGGCGGCCAGCAGGAGACTGGAAGGCATAGGGCCATAGCGCATATCGTAGACCCAAGGGCGCAGAGCAAAGTCCTTGAGCTCTATGGGTAGGGGCGCTTGTGGAGGGGCGGCAGCGGCAAAAATGATACCCGTAATGCCGTTGGGATCGGTCCAAAGATCCACAGCGGCGCTTGGGAAGCGCTTAAGCAGGTCACGCTGAAGATTCAACGCGTGGGATTGCGTGCGGTTAAAGAGCCACAGGTGCCTGCAGCCCTGCTCTAAGGCCATAAAAGCGGCGGCTCGAGCGGCGCCACCGGCCCCGATGAGGAGTAGCGATTGCCCCTTGGGCTCGATACCAAAGCAACAACGCAAGGCTTTTTTAAGCCCCAAACCATCGGTATTAGTGCCCCAGTAGCCCTTAGGCGTCCAGGTGAGGGTATTGCAAGCCCCGATACGACGCGCAGCCTCATCGCAGCCGGCCAATAGCGGCATCACGGCCATTTTGTGCGGATGACTGACGTTGAGGCCCAGAAGGCCCTTTTCGTGGAAAAACGCCAGTGTTTCAGCGAGTTGAGCCGGGGCCACCATATAGGCCTGGTACTGCCAGTGCTGGAGTTCCGGATGCGAATGCGCGAGCCAACGTAAAGCTCGATTATGCAACTTTGGACTTTCAGAAGTACTTGCAGCGGCAGCGATAAGGCCCAATTGGCCGGCTTTGTTAAGAACTTCAGGGGATGACGTGCCTATAGTGAGCATGTTCGAACTCGTCTACAAATCGGGCAAAAAGATCTACTCTTTGCGCCTGGTTATCGAGCGCATACTGTTCTACAAGCTGTTGACAGGCTAGGGAAATGATTTCACCGGTATTGGAAGGGCCAAAACGGGAAACATTGGGATCCATATTTTGACTGACCAAAATGGCGTAAAGCTCATCGGCAACACGAAAAGCACCTCGGGACTGTAAATCAACGTAGAACGGTTGCTTCTCTAAAAAGCACCCTACCATGATGTACCCAGGAATGTCAATCAGTTCCAGACGAATATCCAGCCTTTTTGCTACTAAAATGTACAAAATCGATAAACTAATCGCAAATCCTTGCCGACGCTCTATGGTTTTCGACAAGAATACGTTATTAGGGTTGGTATCGTAATCAGGATTACAACAAAAACCACATTCGTGAAATAAAACGCGGTTGATCACGCGACAACGTTCACGAATGGAACTAGGGTAGACAATCAGCTCGCGACAACGCGCGCTCACGGCATCTAAAAAAACGGTAATCTCTGCAAGCTCCAATCCAGGATTTATCGTTCGCTCCATCAGGACGCAACCCTGCTCCAAATCGTAATCCATGCCGCGAATGAAGGTAATGAATTCCGAAACCGTGTCCTCACCCAAAAGCTCCTTGAGAAACACTTTCGCATGCGGCGCCAATTGCTTGTTTTTGTGGCTTACAGCGTTGAGGAAGCGGATACCCTCCTGCTGCAAGGCTCGAAATTCCTTCAGTAAGGCCCCGTGAACAATGGGACTCTGGTCATCGATGAGTCGAATAAAGGCCTTTTCCTTCGCTGGGACTAACTTACTCTTCACAATTAAAAAGTATAAGCTAAGAATAAGACGCTTTCAATTAAAAACTTAATATATAAGTTTAATTTAAATGACTAAGGGGCGCTTAGTGTTGAAAGTGAAAGGGCCAAGGGGAGCTAGCTCCCCTTAGGATCCCCTTTCCGATAGCGATTTATTAAAATGCGATGCATTTTAGATAAATCGCTATCGGGGAAGGACATACTAAGGCCTCCACAGATCGCTTCGCGATCGATTTTTTCACATAAACCCTGATCGCCCTGCAGGGGTGAAGGATGACAGCCCAGGCCTTTATGTTTTGAGAATCGCCCCTGTAGGGCTCTGCCTTGTTTTAAAACTTGAAAAACCTATAAAGACTGGCCATCCTTGAAATCTGCCGAAAATCAAACCCTGATTGACCCCCTGATCCCTTCGGGATCTGTGGGGTGCCTTGTATCACCATACACGGTAGCAATTTACTTAAAATGCTTTGCATTTTAATAAATTGCTACCGTTAGGGGATCCAAGGGGAGCTCGCTCCCCTTGGCCCTATAAAACACCATGCTCTTAGCAACCCTTAAACACCTAGACCGCCAACCTGTTGCCGTGCTGAGCCACGAGCGCCCGGACGCCGATGCGATAGGCTCCCAGGTGGGCATCACCTTGGGGCTGCGGCAGCTGGGGATTCCGGCGCAGGCCTTTAGCCTAGCCGCCTTGGGGCACACGCTGCAGCCGCTGGCGGATCTGTGCGGAGGCTTCGAGCTGCTAACGGCGCAAGCGCTTGAGGGTAGGGCGATTATCCTCGTTGACTGCGCTGACCCCAGCCGCGTTGCTCCCGGCTGGACCGTGCCGCCGCAAGGCATTTTTTTAAACATCGACCACCATTTGGGCAATAATGCTTACGGCCAGCATGCTTGCATAGACGTCAAGGCCGCCGCCACGGCCCAAATTTTAGCCCAGCACCTCATGCCGATTATGAATCCGCAGATGGCCCAGGCGCTGTATACGGGAATCATGACGGATACCGTGCAGTTTCAGTCTTCCAGCACCCACGCGGAAGTGTTTGAGCTGTGCGCCCAGTTGTGCAAAAAAGGCGCTCAGCCCAGCCTTGCCGCCCAGACCGTGTATTATCAAGAACGTTTGCAAAAAATGCAGCTCTTAGCGCTTTTCCTCAGCACACTTAGGTTCAAAGGCTCACTGGGCATCGGGACTTTGACTCAGGCCCAAAAAGACAGTGTTGGCGCCCTTCCTGACGACCTAGAAGGCCTCGTGCAGTACCCCCTGCGTATTCAAAATTGCCTGATTTCTGCCCTTATTGAGGACACCCCAGAGGGCCTGCGCGGCAGCCTGCGTGCCCGTCATGAAGCCCAACGCGTAGACCTATTGGCCCAGAAATTCGGCGGCGGCGGCCACGCCTGTGCGGCAGGTTTTCGCCTCCCAAATACCCGCTTGACAGCGTTTCTTCCTCGATTAATAGACGCAGCTGGATCGTTTTAGGGCTTGCGATTTTTGAAAAATCTCGGCATCTTAACAGGCACAACGATGGACATACAAGAAGGCTATCAGCGTTTTCGAAGGAAGTACGCGCTTGGAGACCGTTCGATCATGGCCGGTTTGTCGCAAGTGGGGCAAAAACCGCAGATCATGGTTGTCGCTTGCTGCGATGCGCGCGTGGACCCAGCCCTGATTTTGCAATGTGACCCCGGAGACCTCTTTGTTGTGCGCAATGTTGCCAACATCGTCCCGCCCTATACCTGCGACAAGGGCCATCACGGCGTCAGCGCTGCGCTCGAATTTGGCATATGCTTTTTAAAAGTAAAACACCTCATCCTCTTAGGACACAGCCAATGCGGCGGCATTCAAGCCCTCATCAATCGTGAGTCTTTAGGCGAAAATGACTTCATTGCCCCCTGGGTGTCCATTATCAACAAGGACCGCTTCAACCTTCACGACCCCGATGCCTGCGCAAAACTAGCCCTCGAGCAATCCTTTCAAAATTGTAAGCAATTCCCATGGATACAAAAACCTTTTATGCAAAAAACCCTCAGCATCCACTTGTGGTTTTTTGACATCCGCACCGGGTGCATTTTTACCCACAACGCAGAAAAGCAAGGAGAAACACGTTGGATTCCGCTGTAGAGCAAGGAAGGGCTAGGGGGCGCTAGCTCCCCTTAGGATGGTTTGAGGGGTACATTGGGGGTTGATGCTGCGTCATGGAAGTGACTCACGCACCGTAGTGCGCTACGCACTTCCCTTCCTTGCCTGCACCCCAAATAACCCGCTAAAACCCGGCTCGAAGCAATTCATAAGATACTCCCGGATCGCTTCGCGATCGAAATTAACGTATTCCCCGATCCCAACGGGATCTGGAGGGGGCTTAGTATAGGCTTCCCGATGGCGATTTATTAAAATATGCAATATTTTAATAAATCGCCATCGGAAAGGGGATCCTAAGGGGCACAAGTGCCCCTTAGCCTTTTAAACTTTCTTTCTTTCTTTCTTATGTGTTTACATTGGTTTTCGAAATATTTTGTGCTACGGACGCACGTGAAAACGGAGCCGCAGCCGCATTGGCCGCCGATTGGGGCGCATGTGGTGACGGCGACAATTTTGGCCCCTAGCGGTGAGGTAATCTACCACAAACGCCGTTATGAAGCGACTTCGCGAGGGGGCCTCATTGAGGCTGACACTCCTGCGACGGTCGTAGCGCATGGGGATTTTTGCCTTATTGTTGAGCCCAATTGAGTGTGGCTTTGATAAATGGTTAGGGCGTTTAGATTCGATCGCGAAGGGATCTGGAGGGAGCTTAGGTTCTGTGAAGAAATATTGATATAAGCATTTATTAATGCCACACATAAGGAGGCCTGAAGGGCCGGCAGATCGTAGCCCAGGGCGTAAGCCCTGGGTTTGGCATGGAAAACAAACCAGAGCCCTGTAAGGGCGGCACTCAGAAGGTCAATAGGAGTGTCGCCCCTGTAGGGCTCAAAAATTTTTCACCTGTAAACCCAGGGCTTACGCCCTGGGCTACGATCTGCCGGCCCTTCAGGCCTCCTTATGTGTGGTTTTGATGAAATAACTTAAATAAATCCTAGATTCGATCCCAACGGAATCTGTGGAGGCCTTAGTATATTCTACCAGGTAGCGATTTTTATAAAATGCTCTGCATTTTTAAAAATCGCTACCTGTAGGGGATCCTAAGGGGAGCAAGCTCCCCTTGGCCCTTTAACTTTCAACGCCTTATACTGAACGACTTAAAAACTTACGAATGCGGGCATCTTGGCTATGAGCCAGGAGATCCCTGGGGGCGCCTTGAGCTAAAATCGACTGCGTCAGGGGGTCTAGGAAAATGCTATCTTGGCCAATGTCCAGGAGGCTGTGCAGGTCGTGCGTGACAATAACCAGGGTCGTGCCCAGGTGTTTTTGTAGTTCCATGAGGAGGTCATCCAGACGTCGAGAGCTCATGGGGTCCAGGCCGGCTGAGGGTTCATCGAGGAAAAGAATTTCGGGGTCCAGGGCCATGGCGCGTGCGATGCCGGCACGTTTTCGCATACCTCCGCTGATACTGGCTGGATAATAGTCTTCAAAGCCCGCCAGGCCCACAAGGCTCAGCTTGAAGGCGGCTAAATCCCGAATCACAGGAGCTTTCAGGCGCGTATGGAGTTGCAAGGGTAGGGCGACATTTTCCAAAAGCGTCATCGTACTCCACAGCGCGCCGGATTGATACAATACGCCGCAACGCCGTAAAATCGCTTGTTGTTGCAGCGCAGAGGCTTGCGTAAAATTTGTGTTTTTAAAAAAAACATCTCCGCTAAGCGGTTTTACTAGGCCCAAAAAAGCCTTCAGCAGCGTACTTTTTCCGCAACCACTGCCGCCCATGATGATAAAAACGGACCCACTGCGCACCTCAAAGGAGAGGTTGCGCAAAATCGGCTGCTCGTTGTAGCCAAGCGTAAGGTTCTTTGCCTGAAGGATGGGCACGTTCCACAGTAGCGAAAATTAAACCCCTGAAGCAAGCCTGATTTTTTGCCGGCGCTTATAATCGGCGCAGACCACGGCCACTTCATACAGCCCATGCATAATCCCGCCAATTACGAGCATGGCAAGGGGGTCGCCGCTCGGGTTGATCAGCGCGGCAATGACTAAAAATACGACAAAAAGCACACGCCGCAGCTCTCGGAGCTTTTGGACGCTCACCCAATTCCAGTATGCTGCAAAAAACAGCAACAAAGGAAATTCAAAGGCAAACCCAAGCGCCAAGGTTACCCAAACCACCAAACCATAGTAGTCCGCAGCCGACCACAACAGCTCAAACCCCAAAAACGCATTGAGCTTCATGGATACCGCCAAGGTTGTGGGCAGCAGGAAAAAAAAGCTTAGGCTGGCTCCAGCTCCAAAAAGCAAGAGGGCCACTCCCAGCGCCGGAAGCGCTAGCTTGCGCTCATCGGGCTTCAAGGCCGGCAATACGAATTTCCCAAAACAATACAGCATTCCCGGCGCAGAGATCCCCAGGCCGCCAAAAAAACACAGCTGCATCAAGACCGAAAACACCCCCATGGGCTGCGTGCTGATCAGCCCCCCCGTGGCCTCCTGCCCCAGCATCCGCCCCGCTGTTTTCAAGGGATATAACAATCCCTGAGACAACCACGGTAAGGCACACGCCATTACCCCAATCCCCACGATCAATGCCCCCAGGCACCCCATTAGGGCCTGTCTGAGAGCTGTGAGATGTTGTACATATTGCTGCACGTATGTCGCCATGGTGGTAAAATTTTTAAGGGCTAAGGGGCACTTGTGCCCCTTAGGATCCCCTTTCCGATGGCGATTTATTAAAATACTACGTATTTATAATAAATCGCCATCGGGAAGAATATACTAAGCCCCCCCCAGATCGCGAAGCGATCCGGGTGTATCTTATGAATTGCTTTGAGCCGGTTTTAGGGGGGCATTTGCGGTTCGGACAAGGAAGGGAAGTGCGTAGCGCACTACGGTGCGTGAGTCGCTTCCCTGACACCGTCCCAACCCCAAATGCCCCCCTAAAACCGCCAACACTCCAGCCTTGCCACCACCCACGTCTCCGTTTGGCCGCTGATGTCGAGTTCGAGCGCGTCGCCGATTTTTTTATTGATGAGGGCCTGAGCGATGGGGGTCTTGTAGGAGAGGATATTTTTTTCGGGGTCAGAGTCCCAGGCGCCTAGGATGGAGAACTGGTATTCTTTGTTGGAGTCTTGCGCTTTGAGGGTAATGGTAGAGCCGATGGCGACGGTATCGCTGGGGACTTTGGAGAAGTCCTTGACGATGGCCTGGCCGAGTTCACGTTCCATTTGGGCTTTGCGGGCCATGAGGGTGCCTTGGTCTTCCTTGGCCATTTTGTATTCGGCATTTTCGCGTAAATCACCGTGTTCACGGGCAATGGCGATGGCTTCCTTGTTGTTAGGAATGTCGACGGCGACGAGGTGTTCGTATTCCTTTTTACGCCGTTCCATGCTTTCAGCGGAAACAATGAGTTGGCCTTCGGAAGATTTGGAGTCATCGCTGCCCGAAATGAGGCTTTGGATACTCGGGAACAAGCGGATAAAGCGGGCAAGGATGGAGCGCTTAGTGAGGTCATTGAAGCCCTGTTTCATCAGGAGGGTGTAGGCCAGGTCACGAGCGGTTTCGGTATTGGCTAAAGCCAGCAGTTCTTGAATGATTTCGGGATCTTCGCTGAGGGTGTCTGCCAGCTGGATGCGAGCATTGCCGGTGCTTTGGTGGACTTCTTCATCGATGGCATAAAAGGCGGCATTGAGCAAAGCAGGCACCATGATGGGTTCAATAACGGCGATGAGGCGGCGGGAGCGACGGTTTTTGATCGCCCAATGGATGATGGGCGCCTTGAGCATGCGTTCGTCCAGCCAGCGTTTAAGCGCGCTGACCAGAGGCGCCTGTAGGTTATTGTCTAGGAGCAACTGCACGCATTCGTTGGTAAACTTGCCTGAGCTGTTGCGTAGTAGCTCGAGAACGGGCTGCGTGTAGTCGGAATGCACCTGCGTCAGGAGCTTAAGGAAGCGCCCGTAGCCGTTGGGAGCCAAGCCCTTAGCGATGGCCTGTAAATCCTTTTCATGGAGCAAGCTGGCGGCTTGAAAGGGGAGCTCTTGGACCTCCTGACCGAGGTATTTGGCCAAGTCATCGCGGACCCACATCCCCTGTAGGCGTTGAGCGGGCGTGAGCTTTTTGCCATCGGTGAGGATTTCGCTCAGCGTGTCTAGGGCTTTACTAAGGTCTCCTTCGATGGACTTGCCGCTGCTGCAAAGACTTAGGAGCTCCTCAGCAAGAATAATCTTTTTATGCGGCGGCTTGGTAGCGTAAAAAGCTTCCAAAAGTTCGCTTTCGCGAGGAATATGACATTCCATGAGCGCATAGGGCTCTGTAGCGCGCTTAGGAACGGCGATGCTCGAGTTTTGGATGAGGCTTTTTTTGGCCTTTGTCCACCAGCGTTTAAACTTGGTGTCGCCCACGAGGCGTGAGAGTATGCGTTCCAGTTCGGGGGCTGAGATTTCCTCTTCGGGGATTTCCTTGATGATTTCGCGGATAAGTTCTCCGGGGTTTTCCTTGATAAGCAGGTTGATGCGCTCCGGGTCGTTGTGCTGCTTGATCAGGATACTGGATCGCGGCAGCAGCTCGAGCTTTTCGACGCAAAAAACGGGATCCATGGGGTGGTCCCTGTGTCCGGTATCGGAAAAGTCTATAATGAGGCGGTTTTGAGCCTCATCGTAAGTCTTTACTTGCCCGAAGCCCCAGCTGCGGTGGATACAGTAGCTGCCCTCTGTGAGCATGGCAAGCTTGTCTTTTGCTGATGCCAGCGAGGGGTTGCGCTCTAAAATCTGCTCGTTCATCTTATTGGTCATGGTAAATGCTCGTCAAATAGATCAAAGTCTCTATTGAGTATCCTGGGGTTTATAAACGATCTTCTTATGGATTTCAAGTTTTTCTTTTGGTTAATTCTTTTGCTTAAGGTATGAGAAGGGCTTCAAAAAAAATTTAATAAAGAGTTGACAAGGTTTATGAAAATTATTTTGCTCGGGCCCTCAACCTCTGGTTCTTGATTTGCCCAGTAGCTCAGTGGTAGAGCAGGTGACTGTTAATCACTTGGTCGTAGGTTCGAATCCTACCTGGGCAGCCACTTTTTTTAAAAATCCTATCCCCATCGCTCATGCGCAGAAAAACCGTTACCTTTTTGGCAAGCCTAGGTGCTGGCCTAGAATACTACGACTTTGTTATTTATGCGTTGATGACGCCGTACTTGGCAAGGCTTTTTTTTGCAAAAAGTGATCCTGTGGTCGGCATGCTAGTTGCGATGGGGATTTTTGCCGTCGGTTACGCTGCACGTCCTTTGGGAGGCGTCTGTGCCGGCATGTTGGCAGATCGCCTGGGGCGTAAGCGAACCTTTTTAGTCGTCATGCTCATTATGGCCGTGGCCACGTTTGCCATAGGCCTGCTGCCCGTGTATGCCGTAGGGGGGCTCGCTTCGGCCTTCTTGCTGGTACTATGCCGCATCCTACAAGGGCTCTCCTTCGGGGCGGAATTACCAGGCGCCATAACGGTAGTGAGTGAATACGCAGAGGCCCGCTCACGGGGCAGGCAATGCGGTTTCGTCATTTCCAGCGCCTCCTGTGGATCCATTTTAGCCTCGATGGTGCTTTTGGGGCTCAACAGCTACTGTACCGAGTCGGTGATTCTCGACTGGGCGTGGCGTTTGCCTTTTCTCTTAGGCGGCCTATTAGCCTTGGTGAGTTACGTCCTGCGCTCCGGCATGGACGAAACACCGGCCTTCATTCACCATAAAGCTGCCTTACAATACCGTTCTTTTTGGGGTCCCTTGCAAGCGCTCATGCGTGATCACGGCAGGTCTGTGCTCATGGCTTGTGGCTTGAGTATTTTACCTACCAGTCTCATTATTACCAATATTTTTTATCCTAATTTTTTAAAAACAACCTTTGAGTACAGCGCCCCCGATCTCTACCTGACGACCACCTTGTCGCTCGTTTACAGCGCCCTAGTGACGCCCCTATGCGGCATGTTGGCGGATAGATTTGGCAAAGAAAATGTCTTTTTTGCCAGTTCCGTAGGCTTTATGCCTGCTATATTGGGCGGCTTCGTCTTGCTGTTTATGGGTAAATTTTGGTCGCTCCTGCTGTTTATGATTATAAATCAGACCTTTATCTCCTTGCTCATGAGTAGTTATTTTGCCCTCATTGCGGAGCGCTTCCCCGTAAACGTCCGCTACACCGCTATGGCCTTTTGCTACAACAGCGTCTATGTCCTAGCAAGCCTCTTACCTATGCTCTTTACCAGCGTGCTCAATCGCCTCGAAAACCCTTGGTGTATCCCCTTTGTCTTGTGTCTATTAGCCGGAGTTGCAGCGTTCAGTTTGTTAGGAATGTTAAAGGGCCAAGGGGAGCTTGGGTTAAGGAGTGCTTAGGGCTAAGGGGCGCTTGCGCCCCTTAGGATCCCCTACCGATAGGCGATTTTTAAAAATGCTGACGCATTTTATAAAAATTGCCTATCGGGAAGGGTGATACTAAGCCCCCTCCAGATCGCTTCGCGATCGAACAGGAGATGCACTTTGAAGCCCTCTGGGAAGGCGATTTTTGTAAATGCGCAGCATTTATGAAAATCGCCTTCCCAAGGGGGGTTTTAGGGGGGCAAGTCCCCCTAAGCCCTTCACTCTTTTATTCTTGCTGTATTTATATTTTTGTTTCTTAATGGATCTATGAATACGTTTTGTGCTTTGATAGTTTGTTTTCTGCCATCTTTAGTCTTTGCGAGGTTTGATGCTTGCAAAATTGATCAGTACTTGGAGTCCTTTTCTTCAGTTTTAGGCTTACGGGGCCATGTGTTCATCGCTAAAGATGATAAAGTGCTCATCGATAAGGTTTATGGAGGTCATGAGCTGAGTCGGTTGCAGAACCCTGCTCAATTTTGCGTAGGTTCTATTACAAGGCAATTTACGGCCATGGCCGTGCTGCGCTTGGTCCAGGAGGGTAGGTTGGCGTTGTCGGACTTAGTTCGGAAACACCTTCCGGAGCTGGAATTGGCGCCCTGGGCTCACGGCGTTACGATAGATCACTTGCTGAGTTACGCTTCGGGGATAGGGTATCAAGCGCCTCCCTTGCGAAGCCTGGCCGAGGTTTTAGCTTATCTATCGGACAAGCCTTCTGGAGAGCCCTTTTTGTATGGCGATTATGCTTACTGGGTATTGGGACACCTGCTGGAATGCCTTACGCAGGAGCCGCTAGCTGTTTATTTGGAAAAAGTTTTTTTTAAGCCTTTGGGCATGAAAGATACCGTTTTGAGAGCCTTGCACGCCCCTTACGCGGACCAAAAACAGGAAAAAATGTCTCGACTGGCCACTCCCTATGTTTATAGTCCTGACGGGGTGCTTCGCCCGATGATAGAAATATTTAACGATTTTTCTTTTTCTGCTAGCGGACTCGTTTCTACGGTCCACGATCTCTTTTTGTGGAATCAGGCTCTTTACGGAGGGAAAATTATTTCGGAGGCTTTATTGGCTGAGTTTTTGCGTCCACGTAAGCGGGGCTACGGATTAGGGGTGCAGGTGGAAACGTTTCCGGAGGCCAAAAAACGTTATCATCATGGAGGTTGTATTGAAGGTTATCCTTCTTTGTTGGCGTATTTTCCGTCTGAAAAAATAACGCTCTGTATCCTCAGCAATGTAGATTTTGGCTCTACGCATCGCACGGAAGCCCTGCTAGATCACCTGACTTTGTTGCTCTTAGGGGGCAGCCAGGAAAATCATTTTATCTACAAGAACAGAGGCCTAGAATCCTTTTTTAGGCCTTTTGATTATGAAAGCTTTAATTGTGCAGGTGCTGAAACCCGGCTGCCCTATGTCGAGTGGGGCGAGCTTTAAGAACGCTTTGAGCAGGGTCGCCAGGAGTTTTTATTATTTGTGGCAATTTTTTACTTGACTTTCATGGGAGAATGCTATTAGATACGCCCATGATATTCTGCGGTCAAAAATAATCCTGACGTTTTAGCCCTTTGATCTGAGTTATTCAGCGTTGGGCGTTAGCGGCGGACATTCACGGCGGGTTTCATCAAAAATAAAAATTATTAAAATAAGAAAATGGCTCAAGGTAAAGTAAAGTGGTTTAATTCTACTAAGGGATACGGGTTTGTCTGTCCTGATGATGGTGGTAGTGATGTGTTCGTTCATATCAGCGCTCTCGAGGAATCGAGGATTTCAGATCTCGAAACCGATCAAGTTGTTAGCTATGAATTAGCCACTGGCAGGGGCGGTAAGGTTTCTGCTGTCAATTTGAAATTGATTAAAGGTGGTGGTGCTAGTGCTGTTCGTCGGCGCTCGCATGACGACAGTAGCGGTCGGGATGGTTAATTAACAACCAAGTCCGGCTACACGATGTAGACTTTCCGTCTTTTACCGGGCGGAAAGTCTCTCGTTTATATTAAGTTATATTTATGGAAAATTTTATTTCTCTTGGGTTGAACTCACACATCATGGATGCGTTGGTTCAACTACAGTTCACTACGCCTACTCCCATTCAGGCAAAAGTCATTCCTTCCGCATTAGAAGGCAAAGACGTCTTGGGCTGTGCGCAAACCGGTACAGGCAAGACGGCAGCCTTTGGCATTCCGCTTATCTCTCATCTCATTCAAAACACACAGGACTTAGGCCTGGTGATGGCTCCAACACGCGAGCTAGCACTTCAGGTGGTAAAGATGCTGGAAGGGCTTTTGGGTAAGCAGCGTAGCGTCATCAAGACAGCGCTTCTTATCGGTGGTGAACCCATTTATAAGCAATTTAAGCAACTAGACGCCCGTCCTCGACTGATCGTGGGCACACCCGGACGTATCAATGACCATCTCCAACGCGGCAAACTCAAGCTCAATGCCGCGCGTTTCCTGGTTTTGGACGAAGCTGACCGCATGCTCGATATGGGCTTTGCTCCTCAAATCGAGGGCATCGTCGATCTCATGCCCGAAGAACGCCAAACGCTCTTGTTCTCGGCTACCTTGCCCAAGAACATCATGTTCATGGTGAACAAGTACCTGCGTGACCCTGTGCGGGTTACCATCGGTGAAACATCAACCCCCTTAGCGAACCTTAAGCAAGAAGTCATACACGTCTCCGAAGACGAAAAATACGGCCAGCTCACCAATGAGCTTGGAAAACGCGATGGCTCCATCATTGTTTTTGTAAAAACCAAAATCGGTGCTGAAAAAATGGCCAAGCGTCTGCGCCTCGAAGAACACTGCGCCGATGCCATCCATGGTGACCTAAGCCATCAACGTCGTGAACGCGCCATCAGCGGGTTTAGGACTTCTAAGTACCGCATCATGGTGGCCACAGACATAGCAGCCCGAGGACTGGATATTTCCCACGTGAAGCACGTCATCAACTACGACTTGCCTCAATGTCCCGAGGACTACATCCACCGCATCGGCCGTACCGCTCGCGCCGGCGCTGAAGGCTCAGCCCTGTGCTTCGTTACGCCCTCGGACCGCTTTAAGTGGAATGCCATTCATCGCCTCATTAACCCCGAAGAAAAGGCTCCTTTCCCAAAGTCGCCTTTCCCTCGCTCCCAACGTTCCAGCAGCGCTCCTTACTCAGATCGTAAACGCAGCCCCTTTGGTAGCAATAACCGAAGCAGCAACAGCAGCAGCGGCTACCGCACCGCCGATCACCGCGATCGCCGTCCCAGCAGCGATAGCCGCGGCGGCTCCTATGGCCGCGATAGGTTTGCCAGCGGCAGCAGGTAGGGGATGATAGGTGGTAGAAAGGGCTAAGGGGCGCTTGCGCCCCTTAGGATCCCCTACAGGTAGCGATTTTATAAAATGCGATGCATTTTAATAAAATCGCTACCTGGTAGGAAATACTAAGCCCCCCACAGATCCCGAAGGGATCGAATTTAAGCAATCTTTCACACATAAGGAGGCCTGAAGGGCCGGCATATACGTAGCCCAGGGCGTAAGCCCTGGGTCCAACGGTAGAAAAAATCTTGAGCCCTACAGGGGCGACACTCGTATTCAAATTTTTAGTGCCGCCCTTACAGGGCTC
>JANYDI010000018.1 GCA_025363695.1 Opitutia bacterium | reverse complement strand
GAGCCCTGTAAGGGCGGCACTCAAAATTTGAATACGAGTGTCGCCCCTGTAGGGCTCAAAAAAACTTCACCCTTAAACCCAGGGCTTACGCCCTGGGCTACGTATCTGCCGGCCCTTCAGGCCTCCTTAAGTGTGGTTTGTTGGATAGCTTAATTGTTCACACTCTCTAAAGTATCAATCCTTCATTGCAAAAAAATTTCCTTCACAGAACCTAGCATGCTTCTTCACTAAAGGCTACAAAAAAATAAGACAGGTTCAAAAATGAAACGTATTATCCTTTTTATATCTCTATTTATCTGCGTAGAACTCCAGGCCCATCAGACAACGCTTCGTTTTCTTGAGGACGTGCAAAGCAAGCTTCATGACCGCGTTACGCTTCTGGATAAAAAAATAGAAGAGCTCGACTCCGATGAGGGCATCGATGCGTTTATTGCCGAATCGCCTCATTTTTGGGAGGCTTATATTCGAAGAATAATAGGGCCGATCGCTCAAGCAGAGCTCATCACTGCGGTCCATCGTTCCACATGTAAAGTAGCTTCGGTCACCTCATGGCTATTTCTCAAGCATAATTACATGTGTGTCGATAAATTAATAAATCTATCAATAAAGCAAGCCACTGAAACAAACAACCCTGAGACGCTTAAGGTGTTGGGTAAAAACCTACTGCATCTCATGGATGAAGTCTCAGAGATGACTAACCAAGCGCACTGTAATATTTCTCGTGCTCTGGGTTGCCTACAATGCGCAAACATGCGTAGCTTTGCTCACGGTTTCAGTGAGGCAGAAGTGTTGCAAAAAAAATACCTGACCATGCTTTGCTGCCTGGCCAATCGCGTTGGCCTCTCACGCATTCGACACCCCTTTGCCTCAAGGGAGGAAGTCGTCACCTTCCTTGACCATATCAAGAAAACAAAAGCTCATTACAACCCCGAGTTGGCTCAGCATTTTTTTGGAGATGACAACCCCGTGCTGCAACAGCTCATGGAGGCTGAAAAGTCTGCCTATCAAGCGGCTGCAACCAGTACAGTCATCGCCCCTGAAACGAGGCTTGACCTGCGCAATCTTCAATTCAACCCTGGCCAGGAAATGGAACCCTTCCTCTTTGGGCTCCTTGAAGAAGTCTGCTTTTTATCCGACTTTTACTGGGATCTGAAAATCCAACACAGCCACCTAACGCAACTAAGCGGCTTTGAGCACACCGTCGATACCCTCAAAGACTACGAGAGCTTTTATGGCCTGTTCATCGAAGCTGAGTGCGAAGAAAAACGAGCCATCGAGGAGGATCCCTTTATTGCTGAAATAAAGAGAGTCGACACGCTAAAGGTAAAAGCCACAACACACAAGGCACAATCAAAATACGAACAAGCACGGATAGAGGCCATTAAAAACCACCATAAAATCCAATCAAAATGCACCTATTACAAAGAGTACTCTGAAGCGGTTTCCAACCGCTACGGGCAAAAACTTGAGGCCCTTTTTGCACACCATACAGCAACATGGCCCCAAGCCCCTCAAGGTTTTGTGACCCCTGAAACGACGTCTGAAAGCTTCCCTAAACTTTCCAAAAATGCCCTAAGAAAACAAAAAAAACAAGCCCAAGCTGTTACCCCAGTCATGCCTACCCTAGAGGCTGCCCCAGTCACAACGCCAGAAGTCGTTGAAGATAAGGAAGTTAACGATGGCAGCAGCGAATGGACTACCTACATGGAGGAGCAACTCAAGTGGATTGAGGTCTCTCGCAACAAAAAAATCCAACAAAAACAAGACAAACAGGCCCAGAAAACCTCCCAGGAGGCAGCTACGGGAAAGCCCTTGATTTATCAGCTAGACAGGCAAAGTTTAGCCTTTTTATCCAAAATAAAAGGCGAAACCAACGAAGATATCCGTGAAAACGAGTTGGCTCACTTCATCCATGACGTCAACACTCAGTACCTAAACGGGATGGCCCAAAGTGAAGCAAAACCCAAATTTAGGCCTGTCAGCGAAAACAAGGGAGGCTCCGTTTTCAAATACTGGATTGCCAGAGGCCCCAACGCAACCAAGGAAAGCCATCCCACCTACTCCTTTACCTTCCATCGCCCCCATGGAGACGTCGTTCACCCAGGCCTCCTGCGCCATCTTAAGCGCCACTTAGCAGTCGCCGGCTGGTTTTAGGGGTGCAGAGGGGGTTGATGCTGCGTCATTGAAGTGACTCACGCACCGTAGTGCGCTACGCACTTCACTTCCTTGCCTGAACCCCCTCTGCCCCCCTAAAACCGGGTCGAAGCAGGTCCGAAAAATACACCTCGATCGCTTCGCGATCTGTGGGGGGCTTAGTATATTCTACCAGGGTGCGATTTATTATAAATACGTAGTATTTTAATAAATCGCACCCTGTAGGGGATCCTAAGGGGCGCAAGCGCCCCTTAGCCCCTAAACACCATACTACTTCTCGGGTGGCAATCCATATGCGCCTCGAGGCGTTGATCGGTTTGGATGGAGGTATAGATTTGGGTCGTGGTGATGCTGCTGTGGCCCAGCATTTCCTGGATGGCGCGCAAATCGGCTCCATGGGCTAGGAGGTGCGAGGCAAAACTATGCCGCAGCTGATGCGGCTTGATGTTTTTCTGAATACCGACTTGCTGGGCATAGGCTTTCAGCTTGAGCCAAAAGGTTTTTCGGGAAACAGGCCGGCCCAGTTGGCTCAGGAACAAAGCGCTACCGGAGTGCTTTTTGGCCAAAACGGAGCGCCCTTCGTGGAGGTAGCGTTGCAGGGCCTCGATGGCCTTGGAGCCCACGGGCACAATGCGTTCCTTGCGGCCCTTTCCCCAAACCCGTACTTGGTTGTCTTGAAGAGCCTGCAGGGGCAGCGTGCACAGCTCGGAAATCCGCAAACCACTGCTGTACATAAGCTCCATCATGGCCTTGTCTCGCAAACCTTGGGCCGTTGCAGGGCTTGGCGCTCCCAAAAGGCTTTCCACCTCCTGAAGCGAAAGCGCCTGAGGAAGGCTCTGGCTGCCCTTAGGGTTTTTAAGCCCTTGAGCCCAATCCCTTTCACACAAGCGTTCCTTCAGCAAAAACCGCGCAAAGAGCCTCAAGCTCGAACGCTTACGCGCCAAGGTACGGCTCTGGCAATCCTTCAGCGTTTCAAGAAAAGCTTCCACGGCTTCCCTCCCCACAGCTTCCCAACTCGAGATCCCCTTCCCTCGCAAAAACGCCACCCAGGGCCCCAAATCGTAGCGGTAGCTCGCATAGGTGTTTTCCGAAACCCCTCGCTCCAGCCGCAAAAAGCTCAGAAAGGCGACAAGGGCAGTATTTAGGGGGCACTGTTGTGTTTCTGCCATTGAGGTGAAAGTTTAGGGCCCCAGGGGGCGCTCGCTCCCCTAAAGCTTGGTTTTAGCAGGGCCTTTTGAGTTTATACGGCGTCATGGAAGTGACTCACGCACCGTAGTGCGCTACGCACTTCCCTTCCTTGTCTAAACGTCAAAATGCCTCCGCTAAAACCAAGCTTTCAAAGCAATTCTAAAAAATACCCGGTAAATTAGGCCCCTCCCCCGAGAGCTTGGGGCAGCGTATTTTGAGGTGCAGGCAAGGCGCTAAGCCCGACGTGTGCTTTTGCACTCGAGGGCTGCAGCAACGCAGCATCCACCCAAAATACACTGCCCCAAGTCACGCGACGCGTTCGACTATGAGCTTGAGCGGCGTAGGCCGCTTGGGCGCCAGGCGATAGGCGTTTTTAAGCAGCTCTAACGCCGCCTCTAGCCTTGATTCATCATTATAGTGAATCATCATGAGGGACTCGCCTTGCTTAACTTGGATGCCGACTTTTTTAATTTCGGTGATCCCGGCACTGGGGTCCAGGCTGCCGTCTTTATTCAGCGCCAAGATATGGACCCCCCGAGCCAGCATCCCCGCATTGATGGTGTGGACATAGCCGCGCTTGGGAGCCGGCAGTTTGCGGCAATAAGCCGCCTTGGGGAGCAGTTCAGGATCGTCAATAAAGTCCGTATTGCCTCCTTGAGCGCAGATCATTTGTTTAAATTTTTCCAAAGCCGAACCATCCTTGATATGACGCAAAATCGTCTGCTTGGCCGAGAGGGTTGAGCCCGCTACCCCCGCTAAGCGTATCATTTCCATGCCCATTTTGAGCACCAATTCGTTGAGGTCCTCGGGCCCCTTGCCTTGAAGCACCAAAAGGGCTTCTTTGACTTCCAGGCCCGTACCCACGCTATCGCCAATGGGCTGATTCATGTCCGTAACCAAGGCTACGCAACGACGGTTCATGGAACGCGCCACGCGAGTAATAGAACGTGCTAATTGCTTAGCTTGCTCGAGTTCTTTGATCACAGAGCCATTGCCCCATTTGACATCGACCACAAGGCTTTCAGCGCCCTCGGCAAGTTTTTTACTTAAAATACTCCCGGTGATCAGAGGCAAACTAGGAATGGTCGCTGTTTCCTGACGCAGCGTGTTCAAAATGGTATCCACGGGCGTCACTTCGGGAGCTTGCTCGTAGATGGCGCAATGAATTTTTTTGAGCTGACTCACAAACTCTTTGATGGAGCTTTTAGCCTTGAAGCCCGGAATGGCAGACAGCTTGTCCTGAGTACTGATAACGAATTCCTCCCGGGAATTAACCATGCAGGGAACCACCACACCGCAAGACGCTGCCAAGGCCGCCAAAATGAGGGTGCTTTTGTCGCCTACGCCGCCCACGCAATAACGATCTACTTTGGGAATGGAAATGGAGGAAAGGTCTACCACTTCGCCGGAGATCATCATTTCTTCCGTGAAGACGGCCGTTTCCTGAGCAGACATGCCCTGGAAGTAGATAGCCATAACAAGGGCGGCCAATTGATACTCGGGAATTTCTTTGTCGAGGATGGAGTCCACGACGTAGCGCATTTCTTCGTCTGAGAACTCCCCTGAGTCACGCTTTTTTTCAATAAGAGAGGAAAAAGAGGGCTTTATAAATTTTTTGGACGTAGTGACTTTCGTTTTTGTAGCCATAGGAACGCTCATAGCGGCTTCTCCGGGGGAAAATCGAGCGCAAAGGACGCAACCCGACGCTAAGGGTAGCGTAAGGTTTTTTCTGCAAATGTCAATGTTTTTTGACAGTTTTATTCTTTTTTTGGCAGCATTCCCTCTAAAAAACAGTTGATTATTTCTATAACTTATGAAATTATATATACATGCCAACTAAAATAATGATTTTGGATGAAGATGCCTCCTTCAGCGCGCTTTTGGAAGACGTTTTTAAGCAAGCAAAACTTGAGGTAACGATACAAAAAGACGTGCAGAAGGCCCTGCAGCAAATCAAGGACTTTACTCCCAATATTTTGGTCGCTGAATATCAGCTGTCTCGGGTAGACGGCCTGAGCCTCTTAAATATACTAAAAACAGCCAACTTGACCGTTCCGGTCATTTTTATCTCTTCCAGCTTAGACAAAGAAAAAGTACGCAACCTGATTCGCAACGGAGCGGGAGGTATTTTTATAAAACCCTTAAACGTCTTTGCGCTCATGAAACGCCTACGGCAGCTTTTAGAGCAACAAGCAGCCCTAGCGCAACACGCCGATAAATCAGCCGTAGAGACCGTCGTCAACGCCTTGGGCTTCCGCTTCAAAGCCTTTCCTTGCCGTTCACCACGCAGCCTCGCTTTTGCCCAAAAACTGCATGACCATAAAGATTTCAAAATGACGCTGATGCTTTCTGGCAAAGAAGGCCTCCCCTTTGATGCCTTGTGTGAGGATTTTAAGGGCTTTTTAGACCTCGGTTCCGAGGCTGTTAAACAGATCACGGTCCAGCAAATCAATGAAAGCTTTATCGATGAATCTATGCGCTTAGCTAAGGAAAAACACTACAAACGCTCGACCTTTATTATAAGAAATTTAACGAAATTGAGTGATGAGCAAAATAAAATAGTTTATAGCGTCATCAAAAAAGAAGGGCTTTACAAAAACCTAGAAAGCGATGTGCGTTTTCTTTTTTGCCTCGACAAGCAACTCGACAACCTCTTTGACGAAGGCCTTATCAGCGAAAACCTCTATATCATGATGGGCTCCACGGAGCTCATGATCCCTTCACTCAAGGAATGCCCCGAGGATATCCCCTTCATTGCCCAAAAAATACTCGAAGACATCGCCACCAAACACGCATGGAAGGACGTTCCACGCCTAGACAAAGGCGGCAAAATGTTCCTGCGAGAAACTTTTTGGGAACGCAATAGCGACTCGCTTCGCCAAGCCCTAGAACAAACCCTTAGCCGAGGCCAAAAAATGCTCCTCACTCGCCGTGATTTTGGCGAATCTTGGGACGAAAAAGACTTCTACGGCCCCTACCTCCCCGTAAAACGCCTCGTCTCCTTCCTGGAACAAAAACGCAATGACCTCGTCATGGCTGCTTCCTTTCTGTGCGAAAAAGACACCAGCAAGACCGCCCACATCCTCTCCTGCTCCGCTAGCCTAGTTGAAAAGATAGAAAAAGATAAGAGTTAAGCAAGGGCAGGAAAGGAAGGAAGGAAGGAAGGAAAGGGCCAAGGGGAGCTCGCGCCCCTTGGATCCCCTTTCCGATAGCGATTTTGCAAAATACTATGTATTTTGACAAAATCGCTATCGGGATAGGTCGAGGCCCCCTCCGGATCGCTTCGCGATCGTACGAAGGATACACTTTAGCTCCTCCTAGACCGCTATTTTCAGATTTGGACAACATTGCGAGCTAGGTATCCGTTACCTTATTATTCTCAAATTCGGAAGCGCTTGCTCAAGAGCTGCCACGC
The DNA here is from genome assembly GCA_025363695.1 of Opitutia bacterium. GTDB lineage: Bacteria > Verrucomicrobiota > Verrucomicrobiia > Opitutales > JANYDI01 > JANYDI01. The sequence continues at coordinate 349 of JANYDI010000018.1, read as the reverse complement.
CTGCATCTGTCACTTGAAAACAGCTCTTCAAATAGAGCTGCTGCAACTGGGTTAATCCCGCCAGACGCGCTAGGCCTGCATCCGTCACATTACAGCACGACAAATTGAGCTGCTGCAACTGGGTTAATCCCGCCAGATGCGCTACGCCGGCATCCGTCACTTGATCACATTCTTGCAAATTGAGCTGCTGCAACTGGGTTAATCCCTCTAGATGCGCTAGGCCAGCATCCGTCACTTGCGTACAGTACGACAAATCGAGCTGCTGCAACTGGGTTAATCCCGCCAGATGCGCCACGCCTGCATCCGTCACTTGCGTACAGTACGACAAATTGAGCTGCTGCAACTGGGT
>JANYDI010000009.1 GCA_025363695.1 Opitutia bacterium | reverse complement strand
CGAGCAAAGAAAACACGAGCAAAGAAATGTTTATATACCAGCAGGGCCCCTCTTCTTCTTCCACGACCAACGAGAAGCCGACCGCCGAGCCCAAGACGAAGACCAAGACCAAGGGCAAGTCCCGGGCGAAGCGCCTGGATGCCGCCAACCTAGACAAGACGGAGCGCGAGATGGTCGATCTCTTCAACGGAGAACTCGGATTCGAGAAGAATGAATGGACAGACAAATGGAAACCGACGTACCTCCGCTATCTGCCAAAGTTGGTAGTTAAGAGGGCTGCTACAGAGGAAGGCGGAAAGTATCTCATGACACTGGCAGATTTCGGAATGGTTAGACGTTACATCCATGAGCATCACGACGAAATGAGCCACAGATGGAAGTTAGCTATGACGGTGATAGGACCCAAATATGTGGGAAAGGGAAAGGGGGCGGCTAAGGGAGGAGCGAGCGGAAAAGGGAACGGACCTTAGAGGTAGTGCTAAGACGAGCAAGCTAGCGAAGCGAGATGTAAATATACTTTAGAATACAATACCGTAAAAATACAATACACATGTACATAGATCGGAGAACAAAATAAATGCTTCATTTACGCGTAAAAAAAGTCTATAAATACAAAAATAATGTTTTAGTTGTTCTCACGCGCGCGTCAATCGGATCAGTCTCACTCCGTAGCTTCCTCGGGCTCGCCCTTCATAGACGCAGTAGCGAAGGACTCTTGCTCCGCCTCTTCCTCTTCCTCGCTCTCATACTCTTCCTTCTTGAGACCATTCTCGCCGCCTCCAGCAGTAGCAGCAGGAGCGGCGGAAGTATCGTCCGGCACCGGATCGCCGGACCAGGGTTCGTCCACGATGGCGTTCATGGCAGCGATCAGCCCCTCGTCGTCGGACATGCAGTCCGATGAAGCCGCGCTGGTCGGAGAAGAGGGCGAGCGAGTGGAGAGGTCCAACGGGATCGTAGCGGCCTGGACGGTCTCCGTAGGATCGCCGACGAGAGGGTCGGAGAAGATGCTTTCAGGGACCGAGTCTTCCGGTGGTGGGGGCGGTGTGACGATAGAGGCCTCAACAGTCTGGACAACTGAAAAATAAATTTGAAAAAAATATAGATCGATGAAAAGCAAAGGCGTCAGCAAATTCCAACATTGCAAATGTTTCTTACCCGCTCTCAATGGCACGGGGAATGTGCGAGGCCTCTCGATGGGCTCCAGCTCGGGCAGGTCGTCAAAGAAGCCGGCGTCAACTTCCAGAGCCTCTCTCGCCGCTGCATCGAAGTAGTCGTCTTGGCTTATCGGGCTGTAGGGAGAGTCGCGATCGAAGACCGAAGGATCGACGTCGTCCTCCTCCATCTCGTCCTCAGCAGCCGCAGCTCCTTCCTCACCGGCAATCACCTCCTCTCCATGCTCCTCCACCTCTACCTCCGCCTCCTCCTCCTCACGCCCATGAGGATAAGGCGTCGGGGCCCTCCTGGCGAAGGGCGGCAGGGGAGAGGGGTGCGGGACTCCCCCGAAGTAGGGGAACGCATGCTTGCGGCAGCGCATCCTACGCCGGAAGTCGGGTCGGGTGACCTCGTGCAGGGACTCCGTCCTCACGACGACGCCGCTGTAGAGACCAGCGTAGAGGAGCATCTCGAAGTAGGCTGCCCCCTTGAGCAGAGTCACGTCGAAGTCTGAAGGGTTGTCGACCTCGACGAATAATCTGTAATCGTCCGTGGGGTCTACAAAGCGAGAGAAAGAACGTAAGGTGTAAGTAGATTATAGGCCTCTTCCGTGTAAAAAGGCTTACCACAGTAGGACCGATGGAGGGAGAGCGGGAGGTAGCGCAGAACGTGCTCGCTCGGGACGACGTGAGATCCCACCGATTCTGGAGCCCTCATCGAGACGCCCATATCGATGCGAGCGCGAGTCTTTGACGGGACGACGACCGTGGAGGGCATGTGCACGGACAATTTACTACCGTCCGTGGACATGAGGGGTGGAATGATATCCTTCGAGTGAACGTGATAAATCACGCCCTCGGTCCTGCAAATCGTAATAAAAAAGTCGTGCGAGCGAGTAAATACAGTGGGAGGATGCCAGAAACTCACCAGTTAATGCTGGAGGCATGGTCCATGGAGGAAGAGGGTCCGGTGGTTTCCATGTTCGTGAGGAAGGTGTAGAGTCGTCGTCACAGGAGGGGGGTGTTATAAAGCGAGAGAGTTCTCGAGATATGACGTGGACGATCCTCGCACAGTTCTTTCTTATAGGCAAGCTAAATACCCTATTTTTTCCGAACCCCCTTTTAAAATTTTAGGGGGAGTTAGCGCATCCGAGCGCTCCTGTGCATAGCAGCAGCGGAAGAAACAGTCTACGGGTCTATCTATC
>JANYDI010000008.1 GCA_025363695.1 Opitutia bacterium | reverse complement strand
AATAGATAGCTCCATTCTTCAGGGAGTTGAGGGGGTGCTCGGCCCCGTCGTAGTGGAGGCGGTCTCCAAGGTGGACTACCGCCGTGTGTCCCTCCTCCCACCACACCCCCGGCCCGCGTACCCTTTGTATTTCAAAAACCCCTTGGGCCCGGCATGCCGCCATGAGTTCGGATTTGGCTCGCTGCCAGTCAATTGCAATTGCTTTGCCACGGATAAATCCGTACGCATCCATCCAATAAGAGAGAGGCATGAGTTTGATTAAATCCGTTTCAGAGTGGGCGTTAATAGCGCTTACCTGGGGGTTTGAGTGGCTCTTGTAGAAGTAGACCTCCCCTGAAAAGCCAAGCGGCTCAACACCGGAGCCAAAATCTTCCACGGGTCCAGATGAGCCCCCATCCCTAGTCACCACCTCCCTCACCATGGCCAAGCCTTCCAGTTGGTGGAGGTCGTTAAAGTCAGTAGGGGCCGTGGAGGTGTCCTTAAAGTCGGGCCAAAGTACTTTGGAGTTCCCTGCCTCCTTGGCTGCGGCGGTGGCCTTTACCTTCCCTGCGTGGTAAACCTTCCCATCCTTTTTGGAGGGGTATTGGTCATTATCTGCGCAAAAAACAAACGGAGTGGCTGGGTGCGCAGCCCGAAGGGCGCGGGCCACGTGTATGAGGTTGCCAGCATCAAAACAAGCTAGGACTGACCATGGCCCATGGCCCAAGGCTTCACTCACGCTCGCCGCAGTAGCAACACCTTCACAAAGGTAGAACTTCTCCACCTCCCGCCCTTCTCCCGTCACCTCATCCCTGGCAGATACCTCATGGAAGCAACCTTCCTTTCTGGCGCCCTTCCTAAATAGCTTGTCCCCTATGTCTAACTTCTTGCTGAGGATTCTCTGGTAACCCCAAAGCTTCCCCGTCACATCGCGAGCGGGTACAAGTGTACGGGTACCGCGCTCATGCGGCTCCAGGCGGCATCCATAGAGGCCGGGTAGTCCCTTTTTGGAGAAGTAGGGTGACTCACCCCTCTCGATGGCCGCCTCGTACTCGTGGCCCACTTCCTGCGCGACCGTCTCCCACTCAAGCTCCCTCTCGGCCCTCGCCTCTTTCTGCATCTCATCAAGCTGCCTCTCAACGGCGACACGCTCGTCCGGGGTGAGGTCCCCGCCACTCCAACGTAGGTGTATGTCCCTGGACCAATCCCCAAACGTAGCCGACTGTACAACCTTCCCATTGTATGTCGTGCACCGCCCCCTCGCGTACTGCGCCCCATTCCTGCGCATTATATTGGTGAAATCAGGGGTGAGGGTGATCTTGTGCTGGGCGAGGGTTTCTTGGATAGACTTCATTAGTTCTCCTTATGATGTAGGCCCACGGCCCATCAACCTTGTGTGGGAGCGGATGCCAGAGTGCGGTTTAGCGAAATTATGTAATTGCAAAGTTCAAGGTTTTGCAACTAATATCCGGAATAAGACGTGTGCATAGCATGTCCTACTTGGGGCCTGTACAGTTCTCCCGGTGGAGTCAAAACCCAGAGTGCGACGAAATCCAGATTTGTGCAGGCCCTTACACTCTGTCACACTAGTAACATGAGCCATGTGCATGCCATTGACGGCGTGGTGTACTTCCTCGTAACGGAAGACCAAAAGTACCTAAAAATAGGCTTCACAAGACATAAACTTAAGAGAATAAACGCGCTCCAAAATGGGTGCCCACTTACACTTACACTTGTGAAGCAAGTGCGGGGCAACTACGGCATGGAGCAGTTACTCTTGAACTTATTTGACGAGTTACGAGTACACGGGGAGTGGTTCAGGTTTGAGCTACCCCTCGCCCGCTTTGTCGCGAGCCTAACCGACGACCAAATTCTTACCCCAATAGAAATCCTCCGCAAATAAACATTGCACGTACACTATGCCCGCTGTACATGCATTGGTATGAACTACCGGACGATAAAGAGTGAACATGCACAGACGCCAAGGCTCCAAGGGGTGACGGTGGAGGCGGTCATAGTGGACAGCCAAGTGAAGGGTCTTACCCTGACTGACTTACGGGGGTGCCGGCTTAGGATCACCCCCCTATGGGAGAGCTTAGCCTTGAGCGAGCCAGTCCCCCCAAAGAAGTGGGTGGCGACACTCCGCGAGGGGGGCTTGGTCGGTAGGTGTGGGGAGTGGGATACGGAGCTAGAGGCGCAGAAAGCGGTTGAACAAGTGCGCAGCTTAGGGGTTACTGTCGAGCTACATGAACAAGAAGATACGAACTGGCAC
>JANYDI010000002.1 GCA_025363695.1 Opitutia bacterium | reverse complement strand
AAGAAGGGCTAAGGGGCGCTTGCGCCCCTTAGGATCCCCTACAGGTAGCGATTTTACGAAATACTGCGTATTTCGATAAAATCGCTACCTGGCAGGAAATACTAAGGCCCACCCAGATCGCTTCGCGATCGAAATGAATGTACTCCCGGATCGCTTCGCGATCTATGGGGGGCTTAGTATATACTTATCGATAGCGATTTTGTCGAAATACGCAGTATTTCGCAAAATCGCTATCGAAAGGGGATCCTAAGGGGCACGAGTGCCCCTTAGCCCTTTAGCTTTTCTTTACTTCCACCACTTCTTTAACATCCGGCTCATGAAGCCTTCTGTTTTCGCTGGAGCAGCGGGAGCCTTGTCTGTGGCGCCGATCATTGCCTTTGGCTCGGGCTTTGCGGCTACGGGTGTTGCTACAGGGCCTTCGCTAGCGCCTGGAGCTACTGATTTACCGTAGAAAGCGTCATAGGCATAAGCGCGCATGTTTTGTCCGTACTGATAGAGGGTTGAGGCCTTTTCCATCAGGGCAGCAGCTACAGCGGGCGTGCATTTAACGGCTTCCATAAACAGTTGAACCGCACGGGCAGACAGGGAGCCCATATTGTTGGCCATCATGCCTTTGGCATTAGTGCACACTAAGGAGCTCATCCAGGTGTTACCCATCCCTTTAGAGATCACGTCGGCGGTCATTCCCACGAATTTTAGGAAGGGAATGGAGCAAGCGCCTAGGACTTCTGTTGAGATGAACTGACCCAGTATCCAGTGCGTTACTGGTTGTGAGAGCATGAAAACGCCTTGGATAGAGGCGTTGGCTAGCGTGCGCAGGTTGGATGCAGCAGGATAGAGCTTTGAGAGCGTTTCGATGCGTTGGTCAAGGACAGCTTTGACCTGATCTTCCGACATATCAGCACATTCCTCTCCGAGGAATAGGGCCTTTATCGCAGGAGAAAGGTCGCCGTCTTGCCTTAATGTGTCCGCTTGGTCACCGAAGGCAAGCACGAGGGCTGTGTCTTCTGCGCTCAGCTGCTTTTGGGCTTCACTCTCAAGCGCATGCTTAGCTTCCTGAGCCATGACGTCCAGACACTCGCCGCTTGGGCAGTAGTTCTTGACAGCATAATTCCAGCTAGCGTTGTAAGCATAACCGCAAGCGGCATTGCCCAGCAGGTGTGCTGCCCGGACCATGCAGTACGAGGCACAGTAGAAAGGCAGTTCGAGGTTTTGAGCAAAAATACCCTCTAGGCCGTTACGCAAAGTCCAACGCTCGGCATTTTTTGACACATAGGTGGCATAATTGCTGAAAGACCAAGGGCCTTCCATTTTAACCGCAGGGTACATCCAGTTAGCAAACTGACTGCCGGCTTCCAAGCAAGGAAGCGCATACTTGCTAGATAGCAGTAGGCTTAGCTGCCAATTAGCTCCCATTTCACCGGCAAAAACCACCCAGCCCAAGAGGTTGGAGAGTCCGCCTAGTAATTTATCGGCGCAGGTGTATTCCATGCCCCTAGCTAGAGTACCCAAGGGGCCTTCAGCGTTTTGACTGATTAGACTAATCAGCGTAGCTTTACTGTCGAAAGCGTGCTTCTTGCCAAACATCAGCGCATTGACTCCGAAGGGGAAAAGACCTTTTTCCTTCAGGGTTTCAGCGCTCACACACAGGTCATGAATCCTTTCCTTAGAGCTCTTGATCAGCACGAAGCCGTCTTTTTCAGCTTCTTCTTTTTCATAGTTTGCAAAGGAATCGCCCTCGCCGAAGAAGCGAAGTTCTTCAGTGGCAGCTGCGGCAGCTTGCTTACCAGAGGTGCTAAGACTAAATGTGCTGTCTTCATCTCTAGTAATCAAGTCCACCTTGGCATGCAGGGTGACTCCACTCAAACAGTAAAAAGCGCCCACGAAGAACAACCATTTATTGATAGAGTTTTTTAGTTTTTTCATAAGTTATAGCTCCATAGCTAGGCATTTCTGCCTATTCAGAGCAAGAACATGTCAAAAAACTTCTGATTTGTCAAGATTTTTATTAAAAAAACTAAAGATACTTTCTTGAATGTCTCTCGGAGGGTATATTGATGGAAATAAATTATCAATAAGCATGTTTCTTAAAAAAACTATTGACACATGGGGGTATTTTGGTATCGAATGGTCGGCTTGGTATGTTTCGTAAAATGCCTTTTTTGCTCCTGGTGGGAATCCTGGGGATCGTGCTGCTGGACGACGTTTTGCCCCTGGAGGTCAAGCGCGTGTTCTATGCGTGCAGTTTGTCGATCAAATCAATCATTTTATTTGTCTTGCCTGTCGTTATTTTTTGCCTGCTATTCAAGGCCATTTTTAGCCTGGGGCGTGGAGCCACGCGCTTGGTGGCCCTGGTATTGGGCTGTGTCTTTATATCCAATGGGGCCAGCGTGCTCCTAGGGCGTCTTTTGGGCATGGGGCTTTATCGCTTGGAGCTACCCTTGATGACACCCAAGCAAAACGTTATAGCGCTGACGCCGTTTTGGGAGTTTAACCTCGTGCCGCTGATCGACAACAGCAAGGCCATGATTGCCGCCCTGATTTTAGGGTTTTTAGTGCATGCGTTTTTCCCGCACACAGGCAAAAATTGGAGCGCCTCGTGTGAGCGTTTTGCCTTGATGATCCTCAAAGGCCTATCGTTTTTTGTTCCCGTTTTCGTTTTAGGTTTTGTGATGAAGTTGCACTACGAGGGCTCGGTGTTGGTGATTTTCCGCGACTACTTTTACGCATTTGCCCTGATTACGCTTTTTTTGGCCGCCTATTTACTCCTCGTTTACCGCTTACTTAATCGAGGAGGGAGGCTGCTTTCAGCCCTCAAAAACATGTTCCCAGCGGCCCTCAGCGGCTTGACCACGATGTCCAGCCTGGCTAGCTTGCCGCTCATGATCACGGGCGGTGAGGCCAATAGCCGCAACCGCGGCCTCGCGCAAGCCGTTTTGCCGGCGGTGGTGAATAACCATCTGGTAGGCAGCTGCATTGCCATCCCGGCCTTCGCCTTTGCCTTACTCAAAAGCCAGGGATTGGCTGAGCCCGGCCTACTCATTTACCTGCAATTTTGCCTTTCCTTTGTGCTGTCGACCTTCTGCGTCGCTGCCGTTCCCGCAGGCGGGATTTTCGTTCTATTGCCCTCCGTAAACACTTACCTAGGCCTGCCCTCCGAAAGCCTTTCCCTGCTCACGGCCCTCTACATCCTAATGGACCCCATCGTCACCTGTACAAACGTCCTGGGCAACGGCGCCTTCGCCCAGGGCATCGATAAACTCTGGTCTTGGCGCCGCAAGGAAGGAGTAGGAAGGGGCTAAGGGGCGCTGGCGCCCCTTAGGATCCCCTTCCGATGGGCAATTTTATAAAATGCGCAAGCGCATTTTAGGAAAATTGCCCATCGGGGAAGGCTATACTAAGGCACCCCACAGATCGCGAAGCGATCGCAGTCTACGTTGTTATACTTATTTGCTTGACTTTTTATTGCTGGGTTGTTAGGGTTTTGGTTATCATTGGGGATAATTTTATGAAGGGGTCAAGGATTTTAGGAGTTTGGATTTTTTTGGGCTTGTTGCTGGGGGTTGGGAGGCTTTGGGGAGCTGCGGGGGATACGTGGCGGGTAGTTTCTGCCGTAAATAGGTATGGCCAGGATACGATGGCCATTTACCCCGCGCGAGGCTTTTATGCTAACTACGAGGGCTTTGCGTTGCCGTATGGCACTGACCCTGACAGCACCGCTAATAATCTTCACTTTAGGGCACCCTTCTTCGAAGAGTATGGTCCTGGCCATGTTTACGGCAACACTTGGGCCATGTATTTTTTCATGCATATGCCGTTAAGCTGGAAGACTGATCTTCCGGATGTGATACGAGATAAGATAGCTGAAGAAGGTGTTACCGATAATGCTCTAAAGCTTTTGGTTTCTGTTCAGCAGGTGCAGCTTCCTTCTCGTCCCATCTGCTTTTTACCTCATTTTGTGACAAGTCCCACTGCACCTTATCGTCAAGCAAATTATGGTGATACCAAGTATTTTAATGCGTTCTTAGTTCCTCCGGATCTTCCTGCCGGTACCCCTCCGCCTCCTCCAGACCCTAATCCTATTGGGTTTACAAACCATAGCGCTAATTATCAGGCCTATGTGCACTGTGAAAGCCCAGATCCGGTCAATGTATTTTCTTCAGCACCCCTCTTGGTTGCGGGTATCGCTTACAATAAAAGCGTTTATTCCTATGTTTCCTGGCTAGAAACACAACCTGCTGGCCCAGACATCCGCTATGCTGTCGTTACTTTGCATATGTTTGTTGAGGATTATGATAAAATCAGACCTGCCATAGATGTAATTCTAGCTTCAGTAGTTCCTCGTCATGACGCAATACTCATAGATGCTGCTGTATTTCGACCCATTCGCGATGAGGACCCACTGAAACCGCTTCGAACACTCATTGATAAGGCATTGAGGGAAAACGGTAGGGCACAGGCGGATATTGTAGATGAAAAAAATCCTGCTTATGGCCGTGGAAAACAAAGGGTGCCTGCTCCCGGCGGCTCCTCCGCCGGCGGTGGCAGCAGTCCCAGCTCAGGCGGCTCAGTCAAAAGGTCACCCGCAGCCAACGCTGCCTCTGCAGCTCCGATCGACAATGCAAAGTCGCCCGTGACGCAAGCCGATTTAACGGTTTTGGTCAATCCCAAGGCCAGTAACACCGCCATCGCTAGGGTGTCTACGGCGCGCATTGAGGGGATCCTGAAGGAGGCCAACGTCAACAAAGGTCGCATTACGATCAAAACTGCCAAAGGCACGAGCAAGCGCGTGCTTAAACCTCAGGAACGCAAGCACTTACAGGCGATTTTGGCCAAACGCAAAGCTGCGCAATCAGGAAATGCTCGTAGGGCCGTGACGCGTAAGGGGAAAAATATATCGATAAAGTCAATAACTAAACGTATTGGGACGTAGTTTTTGCTTGACTCTCTTAGTACAAGGGCTCACTGTGGTGTACTATGGAAATTGTGGTGGTATACGGCGGGGTGGGGCCTGAACGAGACGTTTCTTTGGTTTCGGGCAAGGCAGTCCTGGAGGGTTTACGCGAGCGCTGGCCCATACAGGGCCTGCAGTTGGACGCCCCTGAATTACCCAGGGAGCTGAATCCCAAAGCGCACCTTGTTTTTCCAGCGCTTCATGGTCCTTTTGGTGAAGATGGCCAGTTTCAGAAATTGCTGGAGGTGGCAGGCTTTACCTATGTTGGCAGTAACGCGCTTTCAAGTTATATCTGCATGCAAAAGCCTCTAGCTAAAGCACTTGCAGCGGCACGCGGCGTACCTGTGCTTCCGGATGTTGCCTTCGAAAAACCTTATTTTACCCCAACAACGAGCTCCTTAATCGCACAATTGGGCGATGACCTCGTCTTCAAACCTGCGAATGGTGGCAGTTCAACGGGGGTAACCATGGCTCAAGGGCAGGCCGTGATCGATTCGACTTTGAATACGCTGTCGGAAGACTTTTGGCTCGTCGAACCCCGTGTGCGCGGCCACGAGCTGACGGTTGGCCTATTAAATGGAGAGGCTTTGGCTTGTGTTGAAATTCGTCCTAAGGGTGATTTTTATGATTACAAGCATAAATATACCGCCGGAGCCACGCAGTACCTCTGTCCTGCCCCGATCCCCCGGGAGCTGACGGAGGCGCTTTTCCAGGCGGCTCAGGCTGCCTATCGGGCCTGTGGTTGTCGTGATTTTGCTCGGGCGGACTTTTTGTACGATGGCAAAAACTACTTTTTCCTCGAATTGAATACGATTCCGGGGCTTACCCCCCTGAGTCTCCTCCCTATGACCGCCAAACACCGCGGTCTGGACTTCGAGGTGTTGATTGAGGCTATGATCGCCCCGGCGCTTACCCGCTGGGAAACGGCCAGGGAAGCGAGTTTGTGCCAGTGACGAACACTTCTTGGCGGCGCATTGGTCAGGATGCAAGCCCACGGACGCGGAGGGCTTGGCGGCGCCTGCTGCTTCCATGGGGAGTTTTCCTGGGCAGCCTTCTAGGGGTTTTTTCTCTGGTGCTTGGGGTGCATTACCTATTGCTGCGTTCTGATAGAACGGTAAAAATTGAGCCCTATAGTCTTGAATTGCATACAAGCGGAACCCTGAGTTTGCCGACCCTAAAGAAGCACCTGGGTCAAGAGGTGCGCTCGCCCTTTATGCGCTTGGATCTGTTTGCGCTCAAGCGGCATATTGAGCGGCTTTCCCAGGTAAAAGAGGCACAGGTGACGCGTGTTTTTCCGGCAACTTTGCGCTTTGATATCACGGAACATGAGCCAGCGTTTCGCCTGGGGTCAGCTTCGGGAGATTTGCGCTTGGTGTCTCAAGAGGGGCAGGTTTTTTGCGCCCAAGGCCTTAGTCGTCGCGCTTTGCTGCATTTACCCGTTCTGACGGAGCTTACTTTCCATGAAGACGATGGCCGTGTTGATGGAATCGCTATTTTAGTCGCACTAAAGCATGCACTTTTGAGGCATAGTGAGGCCTTGGGCCTGCCGTTGCAGGCTGTGTCGATCGCTTGTCGTGATTTTTTACCAAAAAATTTGCAAGACCCCCGTTGTGTGCTTTTTTTGAAGGGGCCCAATGCTGAGCAATGGTGCTTAGCGCCTCATGATTTCGACGGTCAATTAAAACGCCTTTCGGAGGTACTCGTTTATAGCGCGGAACACAGGCTGGCTTTTTCCTGCATCGATTTATCTATTTCGCAAACGCAGGTCATCGCAACTCCTTGATTTACAAGGACTTACGCGATTTTTGATAAGGGAAATCATAAAAAAATTTAAATTTATTCACAGAAATCAAAAAATAGGCTTGTTTTTTTGGTAAAAATCCTTTTCCTATTGTTCTGCTCTTATTAGATAGGTTCCATAAATGAGGAAGGCTATTCCAGAAAATAAAAATAAAAAATAAACACACCATGTCTCATAAACCACAAACGAAGGATTCCCCAAAGCCGGAATTCTCCAAACTACGATCCATTTTCTTCCCGGTTTACGCTTATGAACTCAAGAAGGTGATCCCGATGGGGATTATCTTGTTTTGCATTCTCGCCATTTACACGTTTGCAAGAAATATCAAGGACTCTCAAATCGTCAGCGCCCCAGGGTCCGGAGCCGAGGTTTTGGCCTTTTTGAAGCTTTGGTGCGTGGCTCCCGCTTCTGTGCTTTTCGTGATTCTTTACGCCAAGGGCAGTAATATTTTCAACAAAGAAAATATCTTTTACGTGACCCTCATTCCCTTTATTGCTTTTTTCGGTCTGTTTGCGCTCTTTATTTACCCAAACCGCGATATGCTCCACATGTCCCTTGAGACGATAAATAGCCTTAAGGCCGCGTATCCGAAATTTCAGTGGTTCTTTCCCTTAATCGGAAATTGGTCTTATTCCCTGTACTATGTGGGTGCTGAGCTTTGGGGCAGCGCCTTGTTGTCGCTTTCCTTTTGGCAATTTGCCAACCAAGTAACGGTCACAAAAGATGCCAAACGTCACTATGCCTTTTTTGGTATTATTGCTCAGACGGCCCTGATTTTCGTAGGCATTGTCGGACGTTATTTTTCCTCTGTAGATCCGCTTGCTGAAGGGGACAGTTGGGGGGGGTCTTTGAATTGGCTCATGGGGATCGTGGTCGCCTTGGGGATTTTATGCATGGGTATTTATCGCTGGATGCATGTGAAAGTTCTTACGGATAAACGCTTTTATGATGAAGCGGTGATGTCCAATCGCCCCAAGAAGGCTAAGACGAAGGTCAGTCTTCTTGAAAGCATGAAAATGATCTTTACGTCTCCTTACCTGGGGCTCATTGCTGCGTTGATTATTGCTTATGGTGTTACGGTTAATCTTGTAGAAGGTGTTTGGAAGGGACAAGCCAAGCTGCTCTATACAAATCCCAATGATTTCAATGTGTTTATGAGTCATTATGTCCTGTGGATGGGGGTGGCCACCATTGTGATGTATGCGATTGGCGGTAATTTACTGCGCATGTTCCGTTGGACGGTCTGCGCCATGCTTACGCCGCTCATTACTTTTCTTGCTGGGTCGGGCTTTTTTACCTTTGTGATTTTCCGCAAGGAGCTAGAGTCTTGGCTAGCAACCTTTGAGCTCACGCCCGTGCACGTGGCTGTCGGCTTAGGCTTTTTAGTGGTCATGGGGAGCAAGGCTGTAAAATATGCCTTGTTTGACCTCACCAAGGAAATGGCTTATATACCGTTAGATGACGACATGAAGGTCAAAGGTAAGGCGGCGGTGGATGTTCTGGCGGGGCGTTTTGGTAAGTCTGGTGGTGCCTTGACTCAGTTCCTATTGCTTACTTTCGTGGCACCTGCTTCTGGAGGCCTACTCAGCGTGGCGCCTCAGTTAGCGACGGTGTTTGTTATCGTGGCGCTGCTTTGGATGGTGGCGGTTGTGTTTCTTGGCCGTCGCGTGGATGCGATTACCGCTCAACGCGATGCTGAAAAAGCCGCAGCAGCAGCGAAAGGACACTAGGAATGATGCGGCGCTTGGGTTTCTTGGTCATTGTTCTTCTGCACTTGCGGCTTGCAGCTGATGCTGACCTTCAGGAGGGTGTCGCCAAGGAACCCTCCGATGAGGCTCCTGTTATCTACGTCAGCAACGGGATTGCCGCAGAGGTAGAGGGCAAGGTGATTACCGTCAGGGAATTGCGGGAACGCATGGAACCGGCGCTTTCCGGTCTGCGCAAGCAAGCTTCGGATTCCGAGGACCTAGAGCGCCTCGTGGCCCAGACCCAAAAGGAGGCCTTAGATGACCTCATTAGTCAGCGTTTATTGGTAAGCCGTTTTAATAAAATGGGCGCCCATGTTCCTCGGGCCGGCATGGATGCTTACAAGCAGGAATGCCTGCACACGCAGTTTGGTCCCAGAGGTCCGCAACAACGCCAAAATTATCATCGCTATCTCCTGAGTAACGGAAAAACTTCGAATGCTTTTCAGAAAAAACTCGAGGAAGAATTGGAAGCCAGCATTGTAGGTCAATCTGCTTATGACGGCGTGTCCAAAACACGGCTCAGCCCTTCAGAGCTTTATCGTTTTTATAATCAGAACTTATTGCACTTTTACCAGGACCTTTCTGTGAAATTGCGTTTGATTGTCCTGAGTGGAGAGTCCACCGAGCAACGTGAGCAGCTGGCCCATGCGATTCTTGATCAGCTGGAGCAAGGCGTTTCCTTTCAGGATCTCGCAAAAAAATATAGCCAAGATCGCTTGGCAAGCCGCGGTGGCGATTACGGTTGGGTGACGCGCACTGCCTTGCGCAGTGATCTTTTTGACTTAGCTGTTTCCCTTAAGCCCGGGCAGTGGAGTTCTGCCGTGCACAAGGGCGATGCTACCTATATCGTCATGACGGAAGACAAGCACCCCGAACGCATACAGCCCTTTGATAATGAGCTTGTTCAGAAAACCTTACACGAAAAGCTCTATGAACAAAAGCGCAAGCAAGCTCAAGCTGGGTATATCGCTAAACTCCAGGACGACGAAATGATTTATGTAAAGCATCACTTATAGGAAAGGGAGGGAGCGTAAGTGTTGAAAGTTAAAGGACTAAGGGGCACTCGTGCCCCTTAGGATCCCCTTTCGATAGCGATTTTGCGAAATACTGCGTATTTCGACAAAATCGCTATCGATAAGAATATACTAAGCCCCCCACAGATCGCGAAGCGATCCGGGAGTACATTCATTTCGATCGCGAAGCGATCTGGGTGGGCCTTAGTATGCCCTCCCCGATAGGCAATTTTACCAAAATGCGCCAGCATTTTGTAAAATTGCCTATCGGAAGGGGATCCTAAGGGGCGCAAGCGCCCCTTAGCCCTTTCCTGTCCTATCGTTACAATAAAATATTCATCTTGAAGGAAAAGCGGAAGCGTTCGCGAGTATCCTTGAGGGTGGGGAAGAAGTCGAAGGACAGCCCCGTTTCCCAGCTTTGGCTTGTACGGGCATAGAGGCGGTAGCTGTGCTGAATAAAGGCGTGAGTATGGGCGTCAAAGCGGAATTCGGACTGAGCCCGGTAAATTTCGTTCAGGCGATACTCAACGGAAAAGGCGTACTGCTCGATGCGCTGGCGCAAGCGATGGGCGCCTAGGGAGAAGGTCCAGGTTTCGTGGCTGTATAATTTTAGACGCGCGTGTACTTCTTCGAGCGTGCGACGATCCCATCGGGTAAAAATTTCTGCTCCCAGCCAGCATACGGGGGTCACATTGAGCAAGGTGTAGCTGGGGTGGGTTTGAAGGTCGTGGTAAAGTTGCAGGCTGATGAGGTCTCGGGAGCCAAAGCTCGTGTCGCGGGTTTGTAGGGTATTTTCAAGTCCAAGACGCAGGGTGCTTCCGGGGCTGATACTGTCGCGGCGCCTCAGTAAATCAAGCGTCGGGATGTTCGGGTTAAAAAGACCTTCTTCGATGCGCGCTTGCGCTGGCCAGGCGCTGGATGAACTGCCTGTTATGTGGCGATAGTGTAGGCTTGGCCGGATACGATGACGCAGGCCATCGATGCGCCATAGTTTGCTATGAACCTCCCATTGGCCGTAGCTGACGGTTTCCCAGTCAAAACCGAGTTCGCCCAGGGCTTGGCTGGCGGCGGGCAGCGTTGTTTCAGGGTAGTGTTTTAAGCGTGTGCTTATCTGGGGCTTAAGGGTGCCTATCGGGCCATGGGCGCCATCGGTGACTGGGCAGTCTATTTCGAACCCAAGGTCCAGTTTGTGCGCTTCTTGAGCCGTTCGCAGCCCTTGTTTCTCTAAATGCGCTACGCTCATGAAGCCCTTGGTATAGAGCGGGCTATCCCAGAGGCGTTGAGGCAAGGCGTCGAGTCGCAACTCCGGCAAGTGCTCCGTTTCTTGCTGGAAACTATTGAGGCGCTTGTTGGTAAAAACCGTAAACAAGTACCTGTTTTTCCTGTAAATGCCTTCCAGAAAACTACCGCCAATGGGATCTTCTTCAAAAAAATGATAACGAACATCGCGCTCAATTTCAGAATCGCTCAGGGCCGTTACTCGTGAAATCAAGCTAAAGGCCTCGCTGGGGTGGCTTTGGTGCTTCCAGTAAAGAAAGCCCCGTCTTTTTGGCAAGATTTGATCGTAAAAATCCAAACCTTGCGCATGAGCTCGGTCATTGAGGTAGCCGCCTTCTAGACTGCCTTCATCTTGATCAAAGGTGTATTTGAGTTTTGGACCTATGAGTACTCCAGATTTACTGTATATATCAACAACGCCTCCAGCACTGATTTCATCGCTTACGGGCAACAGAAGGCTTGTTTTTAGACCGGCACCCATTTTTCGATTATAATCACCTTGAAGGTCTAGAGCTAGGGGGAATTGACTTATTTTACTGCGTGCTTTTGCTAGGTAAAAAACGGGTAAATTACCGATCATAACGCGTGTGCCTTGCACCGATACTTCCGGTTTTGGTAGGGTGCGCAGCGTCACCGTTTTGGCTTGCGCTTTAGGGCGCAGCCCACCCGGGGCATCCAAAAAAAGTACAACATCTTGGAGCACAAGCGTATCCAGGTTTCCACTGACACTTTTAGCATGCACAAAAAACGGCGCCTGAGATATAAGGATATCCTCTCCCTCAACGCTGTTGTCTTTGAGGAAGATCGTTAACTTTTGAGCCACCAAGCGATAGTTTTTTAAGCGAACCACAACATTGCCGTGTGCTTCGATTTTTTCGTCCGCATGCCTGTAGTACGCGTCAGCAGCTTCAATTTCAAAGGCTTCGCGTCCTGCCAAACGCCCCCAAGTAAGCAAGGCACCAAGGACCACTAAGTACCATGCCTTCATGAATTGCTCATTCTATCAATAATCCTAAGAGTCTCTTTACGAAGGCTTTACGCTGGGTTTGATGTTTTTGAAGGGTAGGGATGAGCACTTTAAAATAGGGGTCCTTGGGGTCCAGTTTTTCAGGATCGTACTCAAAGTGTACTCCCGATAGGATTACGCGGCCCTTTCCGCAGGGAATGTACAGGATTGCAGGAATTTCGTTTTGAGCATAGGTGCCCAATATGCGCACGCCCGGCGTGTTTTGGGCCTCTTCAAAGCCAGGGCCGCCATTATAAAAGAAGGGCAGGCTCGTCGGGAAATCCGGCAGATCCACCCGTATCCAAGCCACCCGTGCGCCGCTATTATTGCGGTAGTCGTAGGGGGCCAGGATGGGGCCGACGGCTTTTTTAGAGAAAAACGCTAGCTCCCGCGTACCCACAACCTCCAAGGGGCCGTCTTTATCGAAAACGACCTCGTGGCAGCCGTAGTAGGCTCCCGCACACAGACCCAGGTAGGCGCCGCCCTGATGCACGTATTGCTTAATCTGTTGATTACCAACACCCTGTAGCTTTTTTACATAAGGCAAATCCGCTCCACCAGGCATCACCAAAAGGGCCGCTTCCCGTCGCCACGAGCCTTCCTTAATCCCTTGGGCATCAATAGATTCTACGTTATAGCCATCAGGAACCAAAGCCCTAAGTGTGCAGAACGTCTGCTCCAAGGAGTCCTTCCCCGCGCCCGCATCACTGTAAACATACACCGTCTGCTTCATGCTCGCCGTCTTATGCTGTGCGCACCCCGAAAATACGAGGGCCATTCCTATAAGTAGTTTTATCATATAATAAGTAGTAAAAGTAAGGGTAAAAGGCTAAGGGGCATTCATGCCCCTTAGGATCCCCTACCGATAGGCGATTTTTAAAAATGCTGGCGCATTTTGTAAAAATCGCCTATCGGGAAGGTATACTAAGCCCCCTCCAGATCGCTTCGCGATCGAGGAGATGGAGTGATCGGAGGGTACTCACGGTCTCCCTTAGATGGCGATTTTTAAAAATGCATCGCATTTTTGAAAATCGCCATCTACAGGGGGGCCGGGGGGCGCAAGCGCCCCCCGACCTTTCCTCGCCTTTCCCTTCCTCTCATAAGTAAAAAAAGATTGCAAGATTAAAATTATTTTTGTAGTCGTAGAAATTATGTTTACGGGATTGGTGGAGACAACGGGAGTGCTGGAGGGGTTTGAGCTGGGGCAAACGGCTTGGCGCCTGACGCTTCGCTTGGCTGGCGAGCTTAGAGGGGTGCGAGCGCTTGGGGAAAGTATTGCTGTGGATGGTACGTGCTTGACCTTAGTAGGCCTTGGGGAAGCGGGGCTTTTGGCGTTTGAAGTCCTTGAGGAAACCCGCAGGTGTACGCATTTTGGGAGCCTAAATGCCGGTCAGCGCGTGAATTTGGAGGCGAGTTTGCGCGTCGGAGATGCCTTGGGCGGGCATTTTGTGAGCGGGCACATCGATGGGCTAGGGCGTGTGCGGACCCTGAAGCAACAAGGGAAAGATACGTACATTTTTGTAGTTCCGCAGGAATCTTCGGAGTGCCTTGTGCCCAAGGGGTCTATTGCGATAAATGGAGTTTCGCTCACGGTTGCGGATGTCGACTCTGATGGCTTTGGCGTCTGGCTGATTCCGCATACGCTGGCCACTACAAATCTGGGTGCCTTAGAGGAAGGCGATACGGTAAATCTGGAATACGATTTGCTCGCAAAATATGTCGCTAAATCAGTCGCCTGCCAAATTCCTAAATAAATTCCTAAATTTTAGAGTTGCTTTTTACTTAAAAATCCTTTCCTATGTGCGGAAAACTATGCGTATACCTTTTGATCGAGTAAAATGGGTCACCTCATCTTTCCTTATATTAACGGCCTTGATTGCTGTCACTGTCGTTCCCGTCCATATCTACAGACACGGGATTGACGCCTTTCAGTGGGCTTTGTTTCTGTTTTATTTTTTTGCCACGGGCTTAAGCATCACCCTGGGCTACCATCGGCTTTTTTCCCATATATCCTTTAAGGCGCGCTGGCCAGTAAAGCTGTTTACGCTGCTTTTTGGAGCTGCTGCGTTTGAAAATGCTGCGCTCGATTGGGTCTCCGAGCATCGTAAGCACCACAAGCATGTAGACCATGATGATGATCCTTATAACATTAAATTAGGGTTTTTCCATGCCCACATAGGGTGGTTGCTCTTCCGGATAAGGCCTAAGCCGCCGATAGATAATGTTGCTGATTTAGAAAAAGACGCCCTCGTCATGTTTCAGTACCGTTATTGCCAAAGAATTGCCGTATTTTTAGGGTTTATTGTTCCTGCCTTGCTGGGTTATTGGCACGCCGGCTCCATGGGAGCTTGGACGGCCTTCCTTTTTGCCGGAGTTACGCGTATTGTTTTTGTGCAGCATATGACGTTTTTCATCAACTCCCTATGTCATTATATCGGCCGTCAACCATATTCAAGTGACAATACCTCAAGGGACAGTCCCTGTGTGGCTTTCCTCACCTTTGGAGAAGGCTATCATAACTTCCACCATTCTTTCCAGCATGACTACCGCAATGGCGTTAAGCCTTGGCAGTTTGACCCCACCAAGTGGAGTATTTGGCTGCTTGAACGCCTAGGCTTGGTGTCCGATTTACGTCGCGTCCCTGAGGAACGCATCCTCTTGGCTGAGCTTACGGAAGTCCAACGCCGCATTGAACGCGGTTTACCCAACAATGCAGACCTCCCAGAAGCCACTGTACGTCTAGCGCAGAGCACTCAGGACGCCCTTCAGGCCGTTCTGGCTCGCGTCTGTCAGAAAAAAGACGAAGTCCAGGCCGCCATCAAAAATAAGGTAGCCCTCTCCCGCGCCGCTATCCGGGCTTGTCGCCGTGAATTGCGCGAGCTTAAGGGGCAGGTAAATGAAGGGCTAAGGGGCGCTTGCGCCCCTTAGGATCCCCTACAGGTAGGCAATTTTACAAAATGCAAAGCATTTTGGTAAAATTGCCTACCTGGTAGAATATACTAAGCCCCCCACGGATTCCTTCGGAATCGAAATACCCATTCCAAAGCAATTCTAAAAGCACCCTCCGGATCGCTTCGCGATCTGTGGGGAGCTTAGTATCTCCCTCCCAGGTAGCGATTTTTATAAAATGCTCTGCATTTTTAAAAATCGCTACCTGTAGGGGATCCTAAGGG
>JANYDI010000161.1 GCA_025363695.1 Opitutia bacterium | reverse complement strand
CCTTAGGATCCCCTATCGGTAGCGATTTTATAAAATGCTGTGCATTTTAATAAAATCGCTACCGGATAGGCTATACTAAGGCCCCTCCATTTGTCCGCTGTGATCCCGAAGGGATCCTGGGGGAGCCTTGTATCGCTATTTTCGATAGCGATTTATCTAAAATACGTAGTATTTTAATAAATCGCTATCGACAGGGGATCCAAGGGGCGCAAGCGCCCCTTGGCCCTTCAGCACTCCTTGCACTAACGCGCTGCGCAGTTGAGTCATGAGGAAGTCGAGGAGGTGGAAGGAGTCGTTGGCGAACTCCTTAATTTTTATGGGTTTTTCGCCGAGGCCGGCGAGTTCTTTGGCTTTTTGAATGGCGGAGTCGAGGTCGCCAATGCCGTCGATGAGGCGGTGTTCGAGGGCCTGGGTGCTGGACCAAACATTGCCATTGGCAATAGCGTCCATGGATTCTATCGGAATATTACGTCCTTGGGCTACGAGGTTTACGAAAGATCGATAGGTGCCCTTAACGAGTTGTTGCCTGCGTTCCTTCATTTCGGGCGTTTCAGGGGCAGCGATGGAAAAAGGATCTGAGTAGGTACCTGTACTGATTTTGTCCCAAAAAAGACCATGATCGTTGGCGGCTTTTTGGGCATCGAAGCTTAGGGAATAAGCGCCGATGGAGCCGGTAATGGTCATCGGGCTGGCAATAATGGCACTGGCTGGAGCAGCAATCATGTAGCCTGCGGAAGCGGCGTAGTTGGACATCGAAACGACTACGGGCTTTGATTTATTGAGGAGCTCGACTTCACGCTGGAGGGTCTGGGCTGCGAAGGCAGAGCCTCCGGGGCTGTCGATACGCAGGACGACGGCTTTTATTTTTTTATCTTTGCGGATTTTGCGCAATTGCTCTGCTAGGCTCAGGCCATTAATATGGCGTTCGGAGCGCGAAGGGCTTTGGCTATAGATGGGGCCCTGTGCATAGACGATGGCCAGTTGATCCTTGCTGCTCGTCAGTAAGCTTTTGGCATCTTGTAAGGCGTTTAGGGCTACATAGTTGGCGAGGCTGACCTGCCGGACTTCCTGGGTTTCCACATCCAAAATACCTAGCGGAGCAATTTTTTCCAAAAAGCCATCCCAGTACAGCAGCTCATCCGCAAGGCCCTGTTCTACGGCTTCGTTAGTGCTCATCGTGCCCATGTGGTCACTGATTTTTTGGATGGCCTCAGGTTCGCAGTTACGGGAAGCCGCAATGTCTCCCTTTACCTGGTTCCAAAGTAGGTCCAAAACGCCTTGCATCTGGGTTTTCACCTCAGGGCTGAAGCCCGTGCGCGTATACACTTCAGCACCACCTTTGTGCGTGCCGCAAACGGTGGCATGGACGCCTATGCCGTATTTTTCAAAAAAACCTCCCCAAAACAGCCGGTTGCCGCCCAAGCCATTTACTAAAATCAGGCTTTCCGGAACAAGACTAATGCTGTCGGCCACGCTAGCTAGGTAATAATACTTAAGACTAGCGCCGTCCATGAAGGCATGAATGGGCTTTCCGCAGCCCTTTTTAAAACTTAAAAGCCGGTCGTGCAATTCCTTAGCCTCGGATAGCCCGAAGGAGCCGCCCATCAGCTGCGTGCCTTCCAACTTGAGGACAATGCCCCGAATACGCTCATCTTGCTGGGCGTCTTTAATGGCTTTCATGGCCCCCCTTAAGGACGTAGACGCGGGGCTTCCCAGGAGCCCCATGAGGGCCTTGCGCAGCGTATTTTCCTCCTGAGCCGTTTCGATGATGTCTTCAGCAAGATTGATCACGAGCAAAGACCCGGGCTCCACCTTGGGGCTTTTCCCCTTCGCGCTCCAAAAAAGCATGCCAAAGAGAAATCCCATGGAAATAAAAAGGAGCAGCACCCAACTCAGTATCCCCACTAATAGGCGAAAGAAGACTTTTTTTAGCATCGAAAACATGGCAGCCTGATCTCCTATCCGATAATCAGCCTCGTTGTCAAGACAAGTTATCAAAATAACTTATTAAAATAACGTATTTTAAGCTTGCACGAAGTTACCTTTTTTGAAAGTATAAGTGTGTAGTGATTATGAAAGATACTTTCTTATTTTTGGGCGCTTTGGCCGCATTATTTTTAGTAGGGTGCGGATCTCAGGCCGATTCCGGTGTTTATGAATCGCGCCACGTAGGCGAGGTCTCCCGTACGGCTCGCGGGACCATCCTGCAAACGCGCAGCGTGCGCATCGAGCACGGCGACCAGTTCGGAGACAATGCCCTGGGCGGCACGCTAGGAGCCATCACCGGCGGTATTTTGGGCAACCAAATCGGAGGCGGCAAGGGGAAGGCCCTCGCCACTGTCGGAGGCGCCGTCGGTGGCGGTATCCTCGGCGCTAAGCTCCAAAAAGGCGGCAAGCCCGGCACCGAGTACGTTGTCGAGCTCGACAGCGGCGAAACCGTTACCGTCGTCCAAGGCGTCAACCCACCCCTGTCCTCAGGCCAGCGCGTCCTGGTGATTTACGGTCAGGCGGGGAGGTCGCGTATTATCTTAGAAAAGTAGGCTAAGGGGGACTTGTCCCCCTTAGGATCCCCTACCGATAGGCGATTTTTAAAAATGCTGGTGCATTTTATAAAAATCGCCTATCGGGGAGGGCATACTAAGGCCCCCACAGATCGCGAAGCGATCGGGGTGTGCTTTTTGGAAGGGTGAGATTTAGTGGGAATAAAATCGATCCCGAAGGGATCTGTGGGGGGTCTTGTATCCTCCTTACCGATAGGCGATTTGCTAAAAATGCAAAGCATTTTTACAAATCGCCTATCGAAAGGGGATCCAAGGGGAACCAGTTCCCCTTGGCCCTTTACCCTGCCTTCCACCCAGGCTACGGCTTACTCGAGCTCCTCCTAGCCTTGGGCCTTTTGGGGCTTTTAGCGGCGACGGCCTTGCCGGTACTCACCCTTGCCTTGCAGGCTTATCGGGACATTCCCAGACAGGCTGCCGCTTTGGAGGACTACGAGTGGTTGCGGGCCCGGCTTGAGGCGGATGTGGAAAAGGCAGGGCAGCTTGAAGTTTTTTTGAACGTTTGGGAGCCCGGTGCGTCTAAGGGTGTGTTGCCGATTCTGTGCTGCACGCTGAAACCCGAGGGGAAGGAGCTACCTGAATGCATCCATTACGTTGTGGCTTGGGGGCCTTGGGGGCAGGTGCCTGGAGGCCCTGCTTTGGAGGGCTGGGGTATTTATCGACAAAAGCTTCTGAAGGGAATTCCCATAAATAGTGTTCGCGAGCAGGATTTAGTGCTCACGGAGATCGAGGAATTAAACGTAAAATGGGAGCCTTCGCAGAGTATTGGAGCGCGGCGGCGGCCTTTGCTGCGTTTATGCCTGAAATTGGAAGGGAAGCCGTACGCCTTTTTGGTGCCGGCTCCGAAATGAGGGGTTTTATTTTACTGTGGATGGCGAGCGTACTGGGCTTGTTTGGGCTCATCTTGGCATTTTTGGCTAAAAACCTAGAGCTGCAGCGCTCGGAAGCGCATTGGAGGCGCAATCAAGTCCACGCACGTGCGGCAGCCTACGCCACTTTGCAGGAGGCCATTGCGGTGCTGAAGGGGATTAGCGAAGTATCGGTAAATGGCGCTGACCGTGGGGCTCAGCCGGGTATTTATGTTTACGATCCGCAAAGCCCTCAGCAAAAACGCTGGCTTAGATGCCCTAAGGATGCTGAAAAAACGTTTGGGTACTACACGATTGAAGCGGTGGCCGGCTTGGGCCAGCTCAGAAACCCGCTTAATGGCGGGCTTAAGGAGCCCTTAGCCGCCTACTTGGCAAAAATGCAGCCGCCCGTCCTTGAGCCGCTTAAGCCGCTTACCCGCTTGCTGGAGGGCCAGTCTCTGGAGGAGCCTTTGCCTTTGCTTGTGAGTTTTGGCGTTAAGGGTCAGCCAGACGCTTTGGGCAAAAAATGTCGTTTTGACTTCGAGCTTGTCTTTTTAAATCCCTTTGATAAAAGGCTGTCTGCTTCATGCACGCTTAGCGCAGCCTTTAAGGCGGTGTTTTCTGCTTATGCTGAAAATCGGTATCTCAGGAGCCAAGACACCCCTTTTGAGTTTGAGGAGCCGCTGCGTTTGCGCCTCTGTGCAGGCGAGACGCTTACGCTACGTTTTACCGAAACACTCACGCTCACTTCGGGGTACGAGGGTGAGCCAACGACGCATTATGAGCTCCGATTGGCTGGTATGCATCCCGATACACAGCTGACGCTCACAGCAGAGCAGGCCACGTACCAGCGTTCTTATGCCCTGGATGAGCTTTCCTTGAATAAAAAGTTTATGAGGCGTCTTAGCATAAATCAGCCCTTTGATTTGGGTCATTGGGATTGGGTTTTGCCAAAGTCCTTGGAGAATCGCCAACCTCAGCAGGCGCTCTTGCCCATACGCCAGGAAATGGGCGCTCCTAGCTGGAAGATCCCCCCTGCATTGCTTTTAAGTCCTATACTGAAGGATCTCAAGCACATGGGTCAGCTCTGCCGTTGCTTGCCCGGAGTCAGCCCAGCGGATCCAACATGGCTCTTTGGGGCTCCAAAGCCGACAGCCCCTGGACCTGCTCCTGCCCACCTCTGTGGCCCTGGGCATCTGCACCTTCCAGATACTGTTTCGTTAAATATACCTCAGGACCTCTGGGATGCTACCTTTATCCCCTCCTGCGGCTCCAGCGATTTTTATCAGGCCTTTCCTGCCAAGGCTAGCGATCCTCCAGCGGCGCATTGGAGGGTCCGCAACCCCATCAACCTCAACGCTGCCAATGATGAAAGCTGGAAGCGTGTCCTAGAGCCCTTGTGCACCCGAGAGCTCTTAGGCGCCCTAGGAGTAGCGTTTTCTCCCGAAGTAGTGGATACGCTTTCAGAAGCATTGGCTACTCCCCAGCAGCCCGTATGGACCTGCGTAAAGGACTACGTTGAGTCCGGCTTTTTCCAAAAAGCCCTTGACCAGGCCGGCTTAGGCGCCTTGCCTCAGGCTCACTTCCTGGAGTCGCTTCTGCCACGTCTGTGTGTGCGTTCCGAGACCTTTAGGATACGGGTTTTTGATGCTGCGGGAGTGGTGGTTTTAGAGGAGGATTTTGGGTTTGAGGGGTGCATTGGGGGTTGGGACGGTGTCATGGAAGTGACTCACGCACCGTAGTGCGCTACGC
>JANYDI010000137.1 GCA_025363695.1 Opitutia bacterium | reverse complement strand
AGTTAAATCGGTATCACTCCTACTCTTTCACCCTTGCCTATCTTTCAGGATTTTTCAAGATACAATCAGTGGGGCGCCTTGTATAGCCTATCCCGATGGGCGATTTTTAAAAATGCATCGCATTTTTGAAAATCGCCCATCGGAAAGGGGATCCAAGGGGAGCGAGCTCCCCTTGGCCCTTTACTTTCAACGCTTAAATGTCTCTATTTGCCATGAAGCCTAATTATTACCTCATCGGCCCTACGGGTGCTGGAAAAAGTTTCCTGGGGCCGCCGTTGGCAGACAGGCTAGGCCTGGGGTTTATCGATTCAGACGCTGCGATAGTGGCAGCTACGGGTTATCGGACGGACCAGTTGCTCAATAAATTTGGTGAAGCCCATTTGCGCCGTTGCGAGGCTGATTTTTTGGAAAACCACCCAAAGTCTGGCTACGTTATTGCCTGTGGTGCTGGAACGATTACCCTTGATGCCTTTGAGGCTCGATTGCCCCAGCCTCATGTTTTGGCTTATTTGCAGGCCTCGCTAGACACCTTAGTGCAGCGCATTGCTGCCCAGACCTCCCAGCGTCGGGTCCTGCTCGAAGGTCCTGAAGGTCTTCCAGCCCGCCTGGCAGCTCTTTTGGAGAGCCGTAGTCGATTTCACGATTATCCCTGGCCTTTGCGTCTGAGTACCGATGAGCTTTCGGTTGGGCAGGTATTGGAGGCTCTAGTAAGGCATTATTGGTTTGAGGGGTGCATTGGGGGTTGATGCTGCGTCATGGAAGTGACTCACGCACCTAAAGTGCGCTACGCACTTCCCTTCCTTGCCTGAACCCCAAATGCACCCCTCAAACCGGCTCGAAGTAGTTCATAAAATACACCCCGATCGCTTTCGCGATCCGTGGGGTGCCTTGTATACCTACCAGGTAGCGATTTTTATAAAATGCTCTGCATTTTTAAAAATCGCTACCTGATAGGGGATCCAAGGGGACAGCGTCCCCTTGGCCTTCACCTTCCTTCACTCTTTGAGTTATCGAAAAACTGCTGTACGGCGGTGATGCCATGGGGCAGCCCTAGAACGAAGAGGACGTCATGGGCCTTGACGATTTCGTCGGAGCTGGGAGCGGTGATGCGTTCTTCACCGCGTTGGATTCCCAGGACGTGGACGCCGTAGCGTTTACGTAGCTCCAGGTTAGAGAGGGCTTCGCCGACGCAATGCATGTGGGCGTCGATATAAAGCCGTTCAAGGCGCAGTTGTTTGTCGGCCTTGCTGTCAGGGCTTTCGCTGGCCTTTTGCTCCAGGAAGGCGCGTGCTTTTTTGTTTTGCTCTTCGTTCCCAAAAATCGTAATACGGTCGCCTTCAAACAATACGCTTTCTATGCCTGGGCAATAAACCGTTTGATTGCCGCGGCTAATACCGATAATGACAGCACCGGTGTGGTCGCGCAGGCGCAGTTGGGCAATAGATTGTGCTCCCGCAATGGAGCCTTGAGGGAGCGTGTATTCAGCAATGCTGATGGGCCAAGGGTAGGCTTTAGAAATGCTTTCGAGGGTTTTTTTGCGTTGTTCGTCTTGCATGGACCGAGACTGCTGGTTAAAGCTCTCCATAAAACGATACTCAATTTGGCTGTTAAAGCGCACCATATGACGCCAGAAAAAAACGATGGCCACTAGCAGCGCAATAAAAACAATCATGAGGGGCAGCCCTTGGGGAAAGTACGGAGCTGCCATGGAAACAAAAATACTCCCAGCCACAATCAAAGTGATACATAAGGCGATGGTATTGAAGAGGTTACGTGCTGGGCCTTGATTCAGGAAGGATTTGGAAACGCCACTGAGGGCCAATTCGGAGGCGATCATGATGATGGCGTTAAAGTTGCGAATGACAGCCACCAAAAACGGCAAGCCTAGTACGGCGGCCAGCAGCCAAGTGGCGCCGTGCAGCCACTGCGTGTAGTTTTTGAACTCATAACTTACAAAGGTAGAGACGCTACTGGCGATGATGAGGATCCCGACCAGAACAAAAAAATAAAACAAAATCTGCAGTACCGGGCGTTTTACTACCTTCAAAAAAACCTGACGGCTGACTTGTGCTTGCAAGCGCGCCAAGACGTTGTGGTAAAATTGCCCTAGCAATTCCAAGTTACGCGGCGTTTTGCGCTTGAGGGCTTCGTAGATGGTATTCGAATTAGAGGCCAAAAACGGCGTGGCCAAGATAGTCAACAAAGTAACGCCGCCTGTGATGGTCATGAGGCTAGGGTGGGTGACGCCCAGGCGTTCTCCCAAACTGGCGATGACGAAGCTGAATTCCCCGATTTGGGACTTTGCAATCGAGGCCTTAAAGCTATTTCTGGGCTTTTGCCCGGATAAAAACAGCCCCAAGGTACAGGCTGCCGTCGTAGCCACAATTTTGGTGAGGGATAAAAACACCACCGTGGGCCATACGCCTATGAGCAACTTGGGCTGAATGAGCATCCCAATGGCAATGAAAAAAACGGCCGTAAACAGATTATGCAGCGGCTCTATGGCTTTTTCTATGGCTTCCACCAGACTGGACTGGGCCAATATCGCCCCGGCCAAAAAGGCGCCTAGGGCCAGGGAAAAATGCAAGTGCTCAGCCAACAGGCTCATGCCCAGCACCAAGCCCACGGCAAACAGGGCCACGACTTCAGAACTCCCTATGCGCGTGATAACGCGTAAAATCCCAGGAGCCAACAGCTTACCCACGAAGTAAACCATGACCACAAATACCCCCACCAGAAAGGTACTCTGCCAGGCGGACTTCCATTCCCAATGCCCGGCAACGGCCACCCCGTTGAGGACCACCAGCAAAATGATGGCTAAAATATCCTCAAGGATCAGCACCCCTATGGCCAGTTGGGCATGCGGTTTGTGCAAATCTCCACGATCTTTAAACACCGCAAAGACGACCATGGAGGAGGCGATTGAAAGCAGGGCCCCCAAAAACAAGCCATCCATGCGCTTGAGTCCCAACAGCGGAGCCATCTGTAGCGCCAAAAAGATATGCACCAGCGTCTGTAGGATGACCGCAATCAACGAAGGGCCCAGGATTTTTTTCAACTTTACCAAATCGAATTCTAACCCGATATGGAACATCAAAAAAATGACGCCTAGTTCACTGAGCTCTCGAACGGAATCGGCATTTTTAATCGGCGAAAACGAAAACAAATGCGGCCCAAGGAAAATCCCACCCAATATGTACCCCACAAGGACAGGCAGGTTCAGGAAGTAAAAAAGCATGCGGATCCCTAGCGCACATAAAAGAACAATCGCTAAGTCGTGGATAATCATAGCCGGTCACAATGATCCGTCACTGCCTTTAAGTCAAGCTGCTTCCTTTTAGTCCCAGTAGGGAATAATCCCTAGGGTAATCATGGAAATAACCCCTAAAATAGAAAATATACGGAAAAGTGAAGTGTTTTGGAGGACGCTTACAAGGAAAAACGAGAGATGACTCAACGCAATAGCCGGTAGTACATATTTTGAGGCAACCAGCGTGTAGTAGCTGTAGATGATAAACCCTGCGCCCAAGCCACAGCGTATGCGGATCATCGTATATGCGGGCCTAAGGGATAAAAATACCAAAAAGCCAAAAAGAAAGTCCAGACTGCCCAGGAACAGAAATCCCCGTGTCGCTACCACCTTCAAGGAGGATGTTACCAAAACATTGTCCTGAAACTGAGGAATGATCAACGCCAGGCCACTTAGGACGCACAGGGCGCCCATAACCAAGGGGCGTATACGCTCAAGCTGCCTCATTTCGGACAGAGTAGAGTCTTCGGGTAGGGATAGTTCGTTCATATATACTATAAGATAAGGTCGGATTGTCTAAGTACTTTAATGCCCTGAGTTTCTAGCATGGCACTGGAAAACTCATTGTCTTCCAAACCAACAACCAGTACACAGCCAGCAATGGGACAAGTCAAGAGCGGATAAAAGTAAAATACGTCAATTTCCACTTGTGCCAAAATTTCAAGGACCTCTGCAAGCCGTGAAGCCTGCGCAACATGCACCCCCAACACCTCCGACTCACAATAAGCAATCGCATATTTTTCAAAAAGCTTGCGAGCCAGTTCTGGATAATTACAGACAACCCTCAAAATGGCACACTCACGATGATCCAAAAGCGCAAACCCCAAAAGCAACACCCCCTCCTCACTCAGAAGCGTTACCAAGTCACTCACCCCTCCCAGTGCATTATTCACATACACGGAAAACTGCACAATCCACCCAGGCTCCTTTCCGATTTGCGTCTCCATAGCCACCAAGCTAGTACACATTTTTATAAAAAGCACGCAAAAAATACGGCGGAGGTGAAGAAAGGGGCTAAGGGGCACTTGCGTTGAAAGGGAAAGGGCCAAGGGGCGCTTGCGCCCCTTAGGATCCCCTACCGATAGGCGATTTTTAAAAATGCTGGCGCATTTTATAAAAATCGCCTATCGGGAAGGTATACTAGGTTCTGTGAAGGAAATTTTTTTGTAATTAAGGATTGATATTTTAGGGCCCGTGGATCAGTTAAGCTATCCAGTAAACCACACATAAGGAGGCCTGAAGGGCCGGCAGATCGTAGCCCAGGGCGTAAGCCCTGGGTTTA
>JANYDI010000122.1 GCA_025363695.1 Opitutia bacterium | reverse complement strand
TGGAGGGGGCTTAGCATGCCCTGCCGATAGCGATTTTTATAAAATGCATCGCATTTTTAAAAATCGCTATCGGATAGGGGATCCTAAGGGGCACGAGTGCCCCTTAGACAATAAAAAAAATGGTGCCAGGGGGGAGAATCGAACTCCCGACCAAAGGCTTATGAGTCCTCTGCTCTACCGCTGAGCTACCCTGGCATGGAAAGCTAGGGAAGCTCACTTGAGGGCCGAAGTCAAGTTTTTTTAGAAGCTGTTTTTCGGGGTCCTTATTATCGATTTTGCCACTTTTCGATAATAAGGAGCGTTCTTATTGCCAGTGGTGGCAATAAGGAAGTTTGCTATTATCGGATATTGACATTTTCGCTAATAGCGGTGATGCTGGTCGAAGGAGGAAACCGTTTTATGGACATACAAAAATCTCCCACAGGACGCATTTTAAAGGCAAGCAAAGGCTATTATGCCTTCGTGCCCAATAGGCTACCCCCTCAGTTTGAGTGGCAGCGTGAGCTTGTGACCTGCCTATCGCGTGCTGATTTTTTATTGGGCAAACTTTCGCTTGAAGGCGCTAAGCTTCCGAATCCTCACCTTTTGATGCGGCCATTCGTTACCCGTGAGGCGGTGCTATCCAGTAAAATCGAAGGCACCCAGACAACTTTGGGGGAAATCTTAACGGCTGACGCGGGAGCCGATACGAGGAACAACCCGGATGATTTACAAGAGGTACAAAATTATATCCATGCTTTGAATTATGGGCTCAAGCGGATGAAAGAGCTGCCTTTATCGTTACGCCTTATTAGGGAAATCCACGAGCGCTTAATGCAAGGCGTGCGGGGGTCTCATGCCACACCCGGAGCCTTCAGGCTCAGTCAGAATTGGATTGGGCCCACGGGATGTACGCTGAACACGGCTACCTTTGTCCCGCCTTCGCCGGATGATTTGATGGATTGCTTAGGAGCCTTGGAAACCTTTTTACACAATAGGGAATGGCCACCCTTGATCCATGCAGCCCTTTGCCATTATCAGTTTGAAGCCATCCACCCGTTTTTAGATGGCAATGGACGTATGGGGCGCATGCTGATTACTCTGCTGCTTGTTGAGCAAGGAATCCTGCCGTCGCCTTTGCTCTATTTGTCTGCCTTTTTTGAAGCAAGCCGTGATGAATACTATAAGCACCTTTATAATGTGAGCGCAAAAGGCACTTGGCATGCGTGGCTTGTTTATTTTCTTAACGGGGTTGCTGTGCAATCGGAAGATGCTTTGTCTCGGGCTGAACGCATTAATGGATTATTAAATCAATGGAAGCTGGCCGTTGCTAGTACGGGCTCATCCGTGTCTGTGAAGCTCGTAGAACAGTTCGCTGTGAATCCCTATTTCACGACCAAAAAAATGGCTGAAACCCTGGGCGTTGCTTATAGTACCGTCAAAAGGAGTGTTCAAAAACTTGAAGCCGCTGGCATTGTTAAAAAAACGAACAACAGTAAGCGGGACAAGCTTTACTGTGCTACCGAAATATTGAGCATCCTAGAAGAACCTACGAAAATGAAGATAAATCCTTAGGGCGTGTGAGGAAATAGGGCGTGTCATCAATTTAAATTAGCCTGCCCCTCTAGCCTTGAAAGTGACTTAAGTACTTGATTAACAACCCTTTAGCAATCAAACCACAAAATGAGAGCCCTGAAGGGGCGAATGCTTGTCAGCCCAGGGCGTAAGCCCTGGGTTTTGGCATGGAAAAAAGATTTAGAGCCCTACAGGGGCGATTCTCATAATTTGATACACAGGATATATTCAGCAAGGTTTTGATACATTTTAATGAATCGCCCCTTCAGGGCTCTCATTTTGTGGTTTCAATAAACAGTTATATTATTAATTGAGGACACACCCTAAGGACTCAGTTCTTGGAGAAATTTATTTACAAGGTCTAGAAACCCTACCGGATTATCACTATGCGTCACGTGGCCTCCCTCTAGAGTACACAGAACCGTATTGGGTCGACGCAGCGCCATTTGTTCCAAGTGTGCTTGTGTTGTGACGCGACTGTCCTTCCCTCTGATTAACAAGACAGGGCACTCCGTGGCAAGCCAGTCTTTCCAGTGATTTCCTGTAACAAAATTATTTGATTTTATCATGTCACTTGGGTTAAAGGCGAGTCGCCAGCCGTCTTCAGTTTGACGAAACGAGTCCTGTAAGCAGGATAGGAATCGTGGTCCAACGCATTGTGCAAGCGCTTCACGCGTCTTAAAAGTGCCAGTCCAAGCAAGAGAAAAATCAATATTCACTGAGATTTCAACACCGATGTCTTCTATGATCATTGCACGAACAAGATCGGGATGGCGCGCAGCAAACTGATAGGCGTTGACACCACCCAGGGAATTACCCAGCAGTACAGTCGGCTCTTTTAAGTTAAGATGCTGGAATAAAGCAGACAAATCCCCCAGATAATCATCACGGGTTGATGCATGACCCGAATATCCGTGACCTCGCTGGTCCATGGCAACGACACGCCACTGAGGCGCTAAGGCAGCTGCAAGTGATTCAAATGTGGAGCCTTCCATCCAATGGGCATGAAGTGCTATCAGCAACTGGCCGTTACCACCAGAATCCAAATAGGAGAGTTTTAGGCCATTGTGTTCAAAGACGTGTCTTTTCATCGTTTTATTCCTGGGTAAATATTGCGTCTTTTTTCTTTTCAAAAGGACGAGCATCGTAAGCTGGCGTAGGCCTTAAAGGAGGCTCAGCTGGGGGGCCGAAGTCAAGTTTTTTTAGAAGCTGTTTTTGGGGGTCCTTATTGTCGATTTTGCCATTTTTCGATAATAAGAAGCTTTCTTATTGCCACCGGTGACAATAAGAAACCCCGTTATTATCGAATATTGCCATTTTCGCTAATAAGGTCCCTTATATCCCCAAAATGCTTAACCCGTGTTTTTTGCACAGGGCTAGGGTTTGAGCCTTTTGGACCATCAGTGTGCTGCCTGCCGCCAAGGCAGCTGCGTGGATGCCGTTGTCTGCCATGGTTTGGGCGGTACGGGGGCCAAACACGGGGACATCGAAGCGGTAATCCTGCTGCTGCTTGGTGGTTTTGACAAACAGGGCCTTTGAGGCGCCAAAGCTGCCTGCACGTTGCAACATCGCATCGGTGCCCTCAAAGGCTTCCACGGCCAAAACGGTTCCATGGCTGTCGATCACGAGCCCTTGGCCAATAGCGTTATCGGCAATACTTCGGGCGAGGGCCTTTGCGTCCTCCAGAAGCTCAGCCGAGGGCATCCAGCGCCCCTTCACGCTCACGCCCAATGGCACCAGCGCATCGTCCAAAAAAACCCGAGCATCCAGCAACTGCGTGCCCTCCTTGGCCATTGCGTCCGCCAAGGCCCCAAAGAGCGTTTCCGCATTGCGCTTTTTAACGCTCAGCAGCAGCTTGATAGCTTGAAAATCCGGATGTAGCCCACGGAAAAGCCGCTTAGGCGTAATTTGCCCCGCCATCACGGCGTAGGGGGCCTTAAAGGCCTTCAAGGCCTGTATAAGCTTGCCCACTTGCCCGACCTTGATCACCACGCGGTCTTCAAACTGCTCCAAAAGCTCCGGGGCCGTCTCCCCCTCAAAGCCAATCAGCCGTACCGTCACCCCAGCCGCACGCGCCGCCGCCGCAAGCTCCATCGGGTAGGTTCCCTGTCCAGCAATGAGTGCCAGGGGGCGGGATTTGTCGTAGTTGTTAGGTAGAAATCGAGACATGGTTTTAGAAAGGTATAGGGCTAGGGGGCACTAGCTCCCCTTGGATGGTTTTAGGTGGGCATTGGGGTTTGGGACGGCGTCATGGAAGTGACTCACGCACCGTAGTGCGCTACGCACTTCCCTTCCTTGTCCGAACCCCCAATGCCTCCCCTAAAACCGGCTCGAAGCAATTCATAAGATACTCCCGGATCGCTTCGCGATCTGTGGGGGCCTTAGTATACCTCCCCGATAGCGATTTTGCCAAAATACGTAGTATTTTGCAAAATCGCTATCGGAAGGGGATCCTAAGGGGCGCCAGCGCCCCTTAGCCCTTTCACCTTCAACGCTCGAGGAGTATACGACTCCATTTATCACAAGCAATGTTTTTTTAAAAGCTTGACTCCTTGTTGCGTGTTCCTTAGGTAATAAAAATATTTATCGAACTTATCCTCAGATCTTATGCGGTATTTTTCCTTATTTTCTCTTTTTTTTGCGATGACGAGCCTACAGGCTGCACCCGTTCAGCCAGCGGAACCAGCAGGGCTGGAGGGGTTGTCCCGGCAGATAAACGCGGTCTTGGCACACAGTGTGCAGCTGGAAAGCTCGGGGACTTACCGAGCCCTCGTTGCCTCAGAGCTGTGCGGCCGTTGCTTTTATGACGTTTATGCCTTGGGCTTCCCAGGATTATTCAAAAACGTGACGCTCGTTGTCCTCCAAAACCCTGCGTCGGCGCAGCGCATCGTAGAGGCGCTCGTAATCCCTTGGATGCCTAAAGCGTTTCAGGGTGGCTTTTCTAGCTTTTTGTCCATGAGCTCCGATGCCTTAAAGGTTTACACGCTGTGCAGCAACACGATTCCCTTGGCAACGCGTGCGTTGTTGGGGCTCACGGGCCTTTATATCAGCAAGCACGTATTGACACCAGAAACACAGCAAGGTCCCCTGGCTGCCCTGGCCCTTTTTGGACTGCACAAGCTGGGTTGGCAAACGGGCGTTGATAGGGCGCAGACGCAATTGGGCTCCTTTTTAAACACGCTGCCGCAGTCCATTGTTTCAGCGCTTATGGCGCCTTCGTTAGGCGTTGAAGGCGCTCAAATCCCCGCCATTCAGGAAGTATGCTTGCCGGAAGAGAGCGCAGTGTGCCTGAAGCTTCCGCAGCTTGAGGGCGTGTTGGAGTGTCCTGCTTTTCCGACCCAGGAAGCGCTTAACAAAGCCGTGGCTAAGCTGGCGCTTGAAACTTACCGGCAAATCAATGAACACGGCTTATGGACCTATCCCGCAGTAGACGCAGGCGGCTTCAGTACGGAATCCACCCATTGGGACGTTGTGCCTCCTAATTGCGGAAAAGAGTTCTGCCTCCAAAACTTCGTGGTTAAGGACCCTGAGCATTATCGCGCTGCGCTGCTGGATATCCTAAATTCTAAAACCCAGCTCAACTGCTCACATGCGCAAACCCTCGTGAAACAGTACGTCATTTTAGCGCTTTTGGGTGAAAGCTATTTCGATACCTGTATTAGGGCTATTTCCCAGGGAAATCTGTCAGAATTTAAAATGTCAGAAGATTCGAGTAAACTCCCTTTTACATTTTTAGAAGCCCCGTGTTCGAAAGAAGACCTCGAGCCCCTAGCAAAAGTGCCTAGTTTTCAAGAAAACGACGAGAACGCGATCCTGTATGTGGTGGGCAAAGCGGGCAACTTTATTTTTATAAAAAATACGGAAGTTTACCTTGATCTTCATAAAGGGTTTTGGAGGGGGCACCACCTTGCTATCGTAGACAAAGACCAGTACATAGGCTTTGGCGCTTACTTTAAGGAGCCTAAATCGTACGATGAAATTGTCCTACTGTATTACAGGGAAACAAATGCTCCTCCAACAAAGCTTAATTTTGACAAGAAGTCTTACGATGAAATCAAGGAAGCGCTGTCTGATCTTGAAACATTCAAGAGCTTTGTAAATTATGAAAATAACGATCTCGTAGCGCGTATCTGCGGGAAGATTTCCCTGAAAGAACTGCAAGCGCTATTTAACGATTTGGAAGGCAGCTTGAAGCGGCATAATCCTTGGAGCTTGGGAAAGTAAAGGGCTAAGGGGCATTCATGCCCCTTAGGATCCCCTACAGGTAGGCAATTTTATAAAATGCTAGCGCATTTTAGTAAAATTGCCTACCTGGGTAGGCAGATACTAAGCCCCTCCACGATCGCGAAGCGATCAGGATTTATGAATCGCCCCTGTAGGGCTCTCATTTTGTGGTTTAAGTAAAAAATTCGATTCCGAAGGAATCTGTGGAGGCCTTAGTATATGCTTCCCGATGGGCGATTTTGCCAAAATACGCAGTATTTTGCAAAATCGCTATCGGAAGGGGATCCTAAGGGGCGCCAGCGCCCCTTAGCCCTAAAACTTCTAGGCCTAAAACCGTGATCACCCTCCCCTGCGGGGTGCGTTGGAGGTAACCGGCTTGGAGGAGAAAGGGTTCATGGACATCTTCGACGGTGTGCTCGGGCTCGCCGATGGCGACGGCGAGGGTTTTCAGGCCTATGGGGCCCCCTTTGGGGTGATTGGCGAGGGTGGCTAGGAGGCGCTTGTCTTGTTCGTCGAGGCCCTTGTCGTCAATGCCCAGAAGGCCGAGGGCTTTTTGGGCGAGGGCTTGGGTGAGGGCGGGGGCCTTTTGTTGTTGGACATAATCACGGGCAAAGTAGAGCAGGTTGTTCAAAATCCGTGGGGTGCCGCGGGCGCGCTTGGCGACTTCCTGAGCGCCTTCGCGGACAACGGGCAGCTTGAGGATTTGGCAGGTACGCAGGGCAATATGCAGCAGCTCTGCTGGGTTGTAGTAGTCTAGCCGTGTTTGGAGGGTGAAGCGGCTGCGCAGCGGAGCAGTGAGCATGCCGGTGCGTGTGGTGGCGCCTACGAGGCAAAAGGGTGGCAGGGTTAGGCGTATACTGCGGGCATTGGGCCCTTGGTCTATCATGATATCAAGGCAAAAATCCTCCATGGCCGTGTAGAGGTATTCCTCTACCGTGCGGGACAAGCGGTGGATTTCGTCGATAAATAAAATATCGCCACGTTCCAGGTTGGTCAGCAGGCCTGCGAGGTCGCCTGGTTTTTCCAAAATCGGCCCTGCGGTAACGCGGACTTGGGTACCCATCGCATGGCCCAGCAGGTGCGCCAAGGTGGTCTTGCCCAGACCGGGGGGGCCACTAAGCAGGATATGCCCGAGCGCATCCCCACGAGCCTTGGCGGCACTGGTCATGATTTTGAGGCGTTCGAGGGTTTTTTCTTGACCCACAAAACTTTCAAACGTATCGGGTCGCAGGCCCATTTCGCGCTCAGGCTGCTGGGTATTGAGTTGCTGGAAGGGAAGGTCCACGATCAGTCTTCCTGCGACATTTCCTCGGGCAATACTTTGACGGTGACGCAGACCACGCGGGTGGCATCGACTTGGTCGATATTGACAAAGAGGCGTTCCAGCTCGATATGTTCGCCGCTTTTGGGGATGCGCCCCAGCGTAGCGGTGATGAGGCCCCCAAAGGTGGTGACGTCTTCGTGGTCCAGCGGGATGGCGAGGATGCGAGCCACCTCATGCAGCGGCGCAAAGCCCAAAATGCGGTAGGTATCAGCATCTACACGGACAACGGGGCTTTCTTCGATGTCAAATTCGTCCTTAATGTCGCCCACCATTTGCTCTAAAATGCGTTCCAGCGTGATGGCTCCCAGGGTGCCGCCAAACTCGTCATGCACCAGGGCCATATGCGCGCGCAAGGAAATCATTTTTTGTAGGACTTCCTCTAGTTTTTCATCCAAGCCTAAATAAACCGCCGGGCGTTTGATTTTTTGTAAATCTACCGCATTAAGGGCTTCTTTACTGCGGAAAATATCCTTGATGTGCACGAGCCCTAGGCAGGAATCCAGGCCGCCGCGGCACAGCGGAAACCGCGTATGCCCAGTCCGCTTGGCCAGGCGCAGGCTGTCCTCAAGGCTGTTGTTTAAGTCCATGTAGATGAGCTTGTTACGCGGGATGAGGACGTCCTCCACGCGTAGGGTTTGCATGGCTACGATATTACTAAATATCTTGCGCATAAGGCCCGAGAGCGGCTCTCCGCTGCGTCCCATCACGCGCGATTGCACTTCGGTGTCCAGCGCGCTGAGAGCGTCCTCAGGGCTGCGTATCCGCAGCAAGCGCAAAAGGATATTTCCGGCTACGCTTCCCATAAACAGGAGCGGAAAGAGCAACCAGCGCAGCGCCAGAGCCATAGCAGCTCCCATCGATAGCGCTTTGATGGGCTTATGTAAGCCTAAAGACCTTGGGATAAAGCTGCCCAAGAGTCCATAAATACTCAAAAGCCCCAGGGTGCTGGCGCTTGCAAGCCAGGCATTTTCATTTAAAGCATAAATCTGCCTCCAGGCTGCGTACAAAAGGGCTCCCAGAACGATACTTGAGCTGTTGATGCAAAACGTTAAACAATTCCCTAGGACACGCAGGTCCTTCAATAGCTTTGCCGCATAGCCCATCAGCGGCGTATCCGCCTGCTTGGCGCCATAACGTAGCCCAATGAGCCCGAACTGGCAGGCCAACAACAGCCCACGCACCCCTACCAGCATCCCAAAGGCGACGCCTATTCCTATCAATGGATTCATAAAACTTGCGCCAGGAGAAGGGCTAAAGGGCTAAGGGGCACTGGTGCCCCTTAGGATCCCCCACTAGGTAGCGATTTTATAAAATGCAAAGCATTTTATAAAAATCGCCTATCGGGCAGGTATACTAAGGCCTCCCATGGATCGCGGAGCGATTGGGGAAACTATAATAGCGCTACGTTGCCCTTTTCCTGAACCCCTCCTATAAAAGGAGTGTTTTTAAACAATGCAAGCCTTGTTTTTCTCTAAAGTAGCTCGTGAGGTGGCCGATGTGTAGGCTATTATGAGTGGACCCGTGAATAGTAGTGGAAATACTGGTTTTAATTATCAGGATGCATATAAGGCGATATCTGAGGGGGGGACCTCACCCCTCAGTGACAAGTTAAGTGAGCTTCTGGCCGGTAGCGGTGACCTATCGAAGAAGCAGGCTGAGTCTCTGAAGGTATTGCAAAACCTGACTGGTGCTTCAGGCACGCAAGGTGGTGCTTTAGACCCAAAGGTACAGGAGGAACTAAGGAAGGCTTTGGAGGCAGAACTCAAGAAGTTATCAGATAACATAGACCATCCGTAAAGGACGTCTTTGGCCCCCTGAAAAAAGTGGTTGCCCGACATGGATTCGAACCATGACAAACGGTACCAAAAACCGTTGTGCTACCGTTACACCATCGGGCAGTGCAAGAATTACGGTACCCAGCGTAGCAGGTGAACGCAGGGCGTCAAGCATTATTTTTGGGGATTTTTTTAGGAAATCAGCAAGGGGCTAAGGGTGAGGTGGAGTTGGAAGTGACTTAAGTGCTTGATTAAAAACAAACCACACATAAGGAGGCCTGAAGGGCCGGCATATCGTAGCCCAGGGCGTAAGCCCTGGGTTTACGGTGAAAAAAGATTTTGAGCCCTACAGGGGCGACACTCGTATTCACGTTCTGAGTGCCGCCCTTACAGGGCTCCAGTTTTTTTTCTATCCCAGACCCAGGGCTTACGCCCTGGGCTACGATATGCCGGCCCTTCAGGCCTCCTTATGTGTGGATTAATAAATAATTATATTGTTAATTGATTACGGGGATTAAATCACTTTCACAGCTCTAGGACTATCGCCTTCCTCCAAGTAAGGGGACATCCTTGCTTGAGAAAGGGCAGCGTTTAACATTTCAAAAGTAATATTTTTCATAGTTTTATTGTTGACAAGTGTTTTTATCTCTTCTATTCTCTAAAAAGATACTCCGGAATTTCTTCCCCTGGGCTCGCTCAGTGTTCAGATGCCGGAGTTTTTTTGTGCTTTAAAAAGATCGCTTCGCGATCTGGGGAGGCCTTAGTATCCAACCAGGTAGGCAATTTTATAAAATG
>JANYDI010000121.1 GCA_025363695.1 Opitutia bacterium | reverse complement strand
TTTGAGGGGCACATTGGGGGTTGATGCTGCGGAATGGAAGTGACTCACGCACCGTAGTGCGCTACGCACTTCCCTTCCTTGCCTGAACCCCCAATGCACCCCTCAAACCGGCTCGAAGCAGTTCGAAAAATACTCCCTGATCACTTCGCGATCTGTGGGGGGCTTAGTATCACCCCTTCCCGATGACGATTTATTATAAATACGTAGTATTTTAATAAATCGCCATCGGAAAGGGGATCCTAAGGGGCGCAAGCGCCCCTTAGCCTTAGCCCTATTTTAAGCCCTTGGATGAGACGCCATATACACCGCTTGGAGACGCGCCATGCCTACGTGGGTATAGATTTGGGTGGAGGCCAGACTCGCGTGGCCCAGGAGCTCCTGAACAATACGCAGGGGGGCGTCATTGTCCAGCAAATGCGTGGCGTAGCTGTGGCGCAGCTTATGCGGCGTGATATCGCTGGGGAGCCCGGCATAGCGCAGGTGTTTTTTGACAATGAGCTGGATATTCCTGGGGCTTAGCGGCTTACGGTGATCGCCGATAATTATTGGGCTTTCGGGAGTCGCCTCCGGTACAAAGCGTCGCCTAAAGGCCAATAGGGCCTGCACAGCCGCAACCCCTAGCGGACACAGGCGTTGCTTGTTGCCCTTGCCCAGGACGGTGGCGATGCCCGTTTGGCTGTCGACATCCTGGTAGCGCAGGGCGACGAGTTCACTCACGCGCAGCCCGCCACCATAGAGGATTTCTAAAATCAAGCGGTCTCGGAAGGCAAAAAAAGGCGAAAGCCGCCCCGTCTCCAAAGCTCGACGGGGAGCCTGCAGCAAGGCCTCC
The DNA here is from genome assembly GCA_025363695.1 of Opitutia bacterium. Lineage (GTDB taxonomy): Bacteria > Verrucomicrobiota > Verrucomicrobiia > Opitutales > JANYDI01 > JANYDI01. Next base: position 15,212 of record JANYDI010000121.1, on the reverse strand, counting down.
ATCTGCTGGATACTCAAAAACAAGGGGAGCCCCTTATCCGGCTTGGGCAAAACCAGCCCTGTTGTGGGCAACTGCGTCACCCAGCCGCGCTCTAGGCAAAATTGAAAAAAATGCCTCAAGGCCGATGCTTGATGCCCCAAACTTTTACGTACGTAATGCCCCTGGGCCCACACCATATAACTACGGACATGCTCCAAGCGTAGCGCTCCCAAGGCCACCTCGCCCACGTGCCGCCGAAAGCGCTCCAGCGCCTGACCGTAATTCCTTACCGTATAGGGCGAAAAGCGCCGCTGCGTCTTCAGGTAGTTCAAAAAGGGCTCTATCGCTGTGTCCATGGGAAGGAGGAAGGGGAAGAGCCAGGGGGCGCTTGCGGGCACTCGTGCCCCTTAAGACCCCCTCCGATAGGCGATTTGTGAAATACTGCGTATTTCAGCAAAATCGCCTATCGGGGAGGGCATGCTAAGAACCTGTCTGACTGGCGGGATTTTGCAACAAAAAAATCTGCTTGTTTAACGACCCAACTCGTAAAGCTGCTTAGCGATCACCGGGTTGTCTGCTTTGTCCATCGCCTCCCAGAGCCCTGCTTGAACACGTTGACGTTCAGCTGGATCGGTGATTTTAACGGATATCGCTAGGGCTTCATTGGTTTTCCCAGCCTTCAGGGCCGCAACCATAGGAGCAACGTAGGTTGTTTGAATGCGCAAACGCTCGGCTTCACTAGCGGTTTTTTGCTCGTCTTTAGCTATGTCGTCGGGAGCATTGGCTATTTTAGAGCGTTCGATGATTAAAGCTTTTTGCTCCTCGATTTTATTCGCAATACGCGTAGGGGACGCTTGCTCCATGGTAAGGTCCCGAATCTCCTTGCCTAGTTTTTTCAACTGATCATTGAATAACTGATCATTGAATTTTAGCTTTAGCTCTAAGGCATTCTGCAACTTGGTTTTACGATCAATCTTTTCCTGTATTTCTGCAATCTGATCTTTAAGCTCCTGCATTTTTGTATTTTCAAGTGTTTGCCTTAAACGCTTTGCAAGGGGCGCTTGCTCATCGGTAAGTTTACCGATATCCTCGCCCAATTTTTTCAACGCTGCTTGAGGTTCCTCATGTTTATTTGAGCTAGGGCGTTCAAAAAGCTTCTTGACCAAAGGCGCTTTTTTCGGATCGTAATGAACCAGCAAAAACGCCGTATTGCCACGGCTTTGTACGCTTATCGGTGTCTTAAGTTTACTGCTATCTTGCAGCATCTGAAGCTGCTCAGGGTAGTTTGTTTTCAGCTGCAGCATGAATAAGTCTTGGAGCACTTCATTGCTTTTGGCTTCAGGCCTATCGGTATAGGCTAGCCCAGAGCGTAGTAGGCTATCGACATTTTGCAATACAGTTTTGGCTGCGGCCTCAAGAAGCTGCCCAGACAGAACACTTTTTTGCTGATTGGAGAGCTTTGGTAAAACCTCTTCGTTAAACCGACCCATGAGCCCATCGTATTTTTGACTAAGAGCCAACACCACAGCTTCGACAAAAGGTTCATTTGTTAAATCAAGCCCTTGTGCTTTATGCCTCTCAAGCTCTGAGCGTACTGCGCTAACCTCAGCATTTTTTTGAAAGATCGCAGATAAAAGACTTTCAGCTCCAGCTTTTTCTAAAAATGCCTGAAGCTTTTCAATCCCCTCATTGGTATTGTTTACTAGATCATTAAGCACTCCTGCGGCTTCCTCCATAGCTTTACCACTTAGATTGTAAGTCAATTTTTTATTAAAATCTCCATCATTTTTCAAAAACTTTTCGGGCTTTAAAAGCACTGCTTGCTCTTCTTTTGGGAGTTTCTTAAGCTGCTCAAAAAAGCCGATAACATCCGCGAGTAAACGCGGCGCTCTGGCAATTTTCGGCCCCAAGTTTTCTTTGGCGGTTAGGCTTAACCATAAAGCCTTCTCTAGGGTACTTTGCAAATCGTTTTCTAAAAGAGCAGCATAGCCCCCTTCGGATTTATAGTCCTCCTCGGACTTGAGTAGCTCTTTAATCTTGGCATTTCCTATAAGCTGGGCCTTGAGCTCATTGGAAAAAGCTTTTTCCAGTACGTTTTTAGGCTCTTCTGTAAGAACATCTTTTAAGCTTAAATAAACTTTTCCAGCTTCCGTTTCCCCAAACTTGGGGTCTTTCATCAGCTCTTCAGCACACTGGGTCAGCTTGGCATAAATAACTTCAGCAGAAACGTTGGAAGATTTTTCAAGATTACGCAATGGCATATCAAGGACACCATTGAGTTTGTAATCTTCATTTATCGTGCGAATAATCTCGCCAGCAGCGCTTGCTTTAGGAGGCGTTGCTTCCGGGTTCCCAGCCGTAACCGTCCTAGAGGTCAGCTCTTGAGCTGGCTGCTTTTTGGGGAAAAACTTCTGAGACATCGTTCTGAGCAAGGTCTTTTTTGAAGGCGATTGGGTAGCAGGGGTTTGAGGAGCTTCAGATTCCGATGTGCTCGGTGATTTTACGAAAAACTCAGAAAACGCTTTTTTCAGACTCTTTTTAGGACTTGGCTCAGCAGCTGCAAGCGGTATTTCTGGGGCTTCTGGCAGTGCTTGATCTTGTGCGGGAGAAGCCCTCTTCATGGACCTGGGCCTTTTGGGCGGCACTATGATGGTACGCTTTGCGATAGGATTATTCTTTTCCGTAACCGCATTGCTTGTAGGCCGAAAGCCTGAGCTACGCTGCTTTATTCCTGAATCCCCTGTCCTTATGGTTGAGCTTTCTAGCTTTGGCCATTCCCCTTTTCCTGATAAGTTGAGCTTGCGGCGAGCCACTTCAGCTGGACCTTCCGGTATGGGCGGAAGGGGCTTACGAGGCGCCTTGCTACTAGGAGGCTTGGGAAAGGGACGCGACGGAGGGGCCGGGCGATTAGGACCAATATTTGGGCTCATTAAAAACAATAAACAATTCTCGATATATCATGCAATAAAAAAACGCCAGGTACCTTAGCCCTCCCCCTAAATAAATGCTTGCATTTTGCCCCAAAACACACACAGTGATGCTCGTCGGGGCCTGCGTGACGGGCTGTCGTGAATCCCCCAGGCCTGGAAGGGAGCAAGGGTAGCGGGTTCAGTTTGGGTATGCGGGAGCCCCGATTTCTTTTTTTGTGATGAGCCAGGGATACGAAGTCATTGCCAGGCGTTGGCGACCCAAGCGCTTTAGTGAGCTGGTCGGCCAAGAGCCTATTGTACGCACGCTCAAAAACGCGATTGAGCACAATCGCTTGGCCCATGCGTACTTGTTTATCGGTCCGCGCGGTACCGGTAAAACAACCACAGCGCGGCTGTTTGCCATGGCCATCAATGCCCCAGGAGGCCCCAGTAGTGAGGCGGACCCGCAAACCCAGCGCGCGCAAAGCATCCTCAAGGGCACGTGTTTGGACGTGGTGGAGATCGACGGAGCCTCCAACAATGGCGTAGAACAGGTCCGCCAGTTGCGAGAGGAATGCCAATACGCTCCCGCAGAATGCAAATATAAGCTCTATATTATTGACGAAGTCCACATGCTGTCTTCAGCAGCCTTTAACGCCTTGCTCAAAACCCTTGAAGAGCCTCCCGCGCACGTAAAGTTCATTTTTGCCACCACCGAAGCCCAAAAAGTCCCAGCCACGATTGCCTCCCGTTGCCAACGCCTCACCTTTAGGCCGATTTCCAAAAAAATAATCACTGAAACCCTCGCTCATATCGCTCAAGCTGAAGGCGTTAGCGCTGAGCCGGAAGTCCTTGAGTCCATAGCCCTCCTCTCTGATGGCGGTATGCGAGACGCCCAATCCATGCTGGATCAGCTCATAGCCTTTTGCGGGAAAACGCTGACCCAGCAAGACCTCGCCGCCAGTTATGGTCTGGCCTCCAAGCAGGAAGTCGACACGCTCGTGCAGGCAATCACCCACTACAACCTGGCCGCCCTTACCCAGCAAGTAGACCAGCTCGTCCAAGCCGGCCGTGACCTGCATCTGACCCTACAAGCCCTTGAGCAACGCTTCCATGAAGCCCTCATCGAGGCCGCTCAGAACCAACAAAGCAGCGCCGAGCCGCTCTTGCGCATGCTTGATGTGCTGCACTCCGGCCGGCTCACCTTTGCGCAAGGCCTTTCGGAAAACATCCACTTCGAGGTCCTTCTCCTCAAGGCCGCTCACGAAGGCCAAACCCGCTCCATCGACAGTCTCATCCAGGAACTCACGCAGCAACCAGGCCCCGAGCAACTCCCAGGGAGCACCCAGGCCCTTATTAAGGAGCTGGGCATACGCGTGCAAGGGTTTGAGGGGCACATTGGGGGTTGATGCTGCGTCATGGAAGTGACTCACGCACCTAAAGTGCGCTACGCACTGGCAGTGCGCTACGCTACTTCCCTTCCTTGCCTGAACCCCCAATGCACCCCTCAAACCGGCTCGAAGCAGTTCATAAAGTACTCCCGGATCGCTTCGCGATCTGTGGAGGGCCTTGTATGTCCTATTGGATAGCGATTTATCTAAAATGCATCGCATTTTAGTAAATCGCTATCCGTAGGGGATCCAAGGGGACTAGTCCCCTTGCCCTTTCCTTATCCTGTATAAAATATGCCTCGACAACCTATGCTCCTCCGCCACCTTCGGACTGGCAAAGTCACCCGCAAAGTCGCGTTTTAGGCCGATTTTTTCCATAACGCGCAGGGAACGCACGTTGGCCGGCACGGTGAAGGAAACGATTTCCTCCAGGCCACAGGTATTAAAGCCATAGTCCAAAGCAGCCTTGGCGCCCTCGGTGGCGTAACCGTGGCCCCAATACTGGGAGCCCAGGCGATACCCGACTTCGACGGCAGGTGTAAAGAGCTGCCCGTCCCAATCGGTATAATTAAGGCCAATAAAACCCAGCAGCGCCCCGGTGGCCTTTAGCTCCGCAGCCCACAGCGTGTACCCGTAGTGCTGCTGGCGCCTGTTGGCTTCCGCCATAAAATCCTGCACTTGCTGCATCGTCAGCGGGCCAAATAGGAACTCGATGACTTTCGGGTCCTGATTTATCAGAAAATACGCCTGGGCATCCTCAGGACGCCACAAACGCAAAAAAAGGCGTTCGGTCTCAATCATGAAGATAGGTCTAATAAAAAACACCCGCTAAGCAACAACAAATAATTTTATTGCTTTCTCTATTGCAAGTGAACTACCGTTACCCTGTATGAAATCACTCTTCTTAGCTAGTAGCATCCGTACGGATTCCGTCAATAAAAAGCTTGCCAAAATCGCCTACAAAATCGCCAAAGATATCGGCCACGAGGCCACCTTTGTCGACCTCAAGGACTATCCTATGCCCCTGTACAATGGGGACGATGAGGTCCAAAACGGGCTCCCAGCGCCAGCCAAGACGCTCAAGGCCTTATTTGCAGCCAGCGATAGCATTTTTATCGCCTCGGCTGAATACAACTCCGGCATCACGCCCCTGTTGTGTAATACGATCAGCTGGCTCTCTCGGCCTCACCAGCCCTCCGAAGCGCCGCTACTCGCCTTTCGAGGGAAAATCTTCGCCCTGGGCGGCGCCTCTCCAGGCGGCTTTGGTGGCATGCGCGCCTTGGTTCACCTGCGCCTCATGCTCAGCAACATCGGAGGTATCGTCCTGCCCGATACCTTCTGTCTCCCCCTCGCCTATGATGCCTTCAACCCCGACAACAGCCTCAAGGACTCTAATCAGCATGCAAAGCTGCAATCGGTAGTGCATGCCATGAAAATCATCGGAAAAACTTGACACATCGATGGTTTTCCCTAGAGTGAGCGCTGAAAATAGAAAAGGCCAAGAGGAGCAAGCTCCCCTTGGGATCCCCTTTCCGATAGGCAATTTTTAAAAATGCTAGCGCATTTTATAAAAATTGCCTACCGGGAAGCCTATACCAAGGCCTCCACAGATTCCTTTGGAATCAAAATCCGTGTACACTTCGATCGCTTCGCGATCTGTGGGGGGCTTAGTATCTACCTACCCGATAGGCAATTTTACCAAAATGCGCTAGCATTTTGTAAAATTGCCTATCGGCAGGGGATCCTAAGGGGCGCTGGCGCCCCTTAGCCCCTTCCTTAATACACTCCATTCCACTCCACATACCATGGACGCTCACCATATTAGACAAACTTTCCTAGACTTTTTCAAAAGCAAGGAACACGCGATCGTGCCATCGGCGCCCTTGATGCCGACGTCGCCGAACCTGCTGTTTACCAACGCGGGGATGAACCCCTTTGTGCCGTGTTTTTTGGAGGAGCGGCAGGCGCCAGCGCCTCGGGTAGCGGATACGCAAAAGTGTATTCGGGCAGGCGGCAAGCATAATGACTTGGAGGACGTGGGCTTTGATACGTACCACCACACATTTTTTGAGATGCTGGGCAACTGGTCCTTTGGCAACTACTTTAAAAAGGAGGCTATCGAGTGGGCCTGGGAGTTGCTGACCCGTGTTTGGGGGCTCCCGAAAGAACGCTTGTATGCGACGGTTTATACGCCTGGCAAAGGCGATCCGTCTGAGGCGGATGAGGAGGCTTATGGGTTGTGGGCCAACATCTTTGAACGTGAAGGCCTGGACCCGAAGGTCCATATTTCACGATTTGGCGCCAAGGATAATTTTTGGATGATGGGCGACACAGGCCCTTGTGGTCCCTGTAGTGAAATTCATATGGACCTAACCCTCGCGGGCGACACGCAAGGCAAGCTGGTCAACCAGGGCAGCCCCTGGTGCATGGAGCTGTGGAACCTTGTGTTTATCCAGTTTAACGCTACAGCGGATGGGCGTTTTGTGCCTTTGCCTAACAAGCACGTCGATACCGGCATGGGCTTGGAGCGCGTAGCTGGCATTCAGGCCCAGACACGGGGATTTAAGGATTTTTCACAAAAACCCTCCAACTACGCCAGTAGCCTGTTTACGCCCATTTTTGACGCCCTAACGGCCTTGTGCGGGCATGCCTACCAGGCCAGCGTCCCTGAAGACCGTGATGCCCTGACGCCCAATGAGCTCAAGGACTTTGCCTTCCGCGTCATTGCTGATCACCTACGGGCGCTGAGTTTTTCTATTGCCGATGGTATTATGCCCTCCAACGAAGGCCGTGGCTATGTTTTACGCCGGATTTTACGCCGTGCCGTTCTTTTTGGACAACGTCTTGGGCTTGAGGGTGCCTTTTTGGAAAGCCTCTTGCCGGCCCTTGTGAAAACGATGGGCAAGGCCTTTCCGGAATTGCTCAAAAACCAAGACCTCGTCGGGCGTGTTTTAGCCGCTGAGGAAGCCTCTTTTCGCAAAACTTTGGACCGCGGGCTGGAGCTGTTTGAACGCCTCGTCAAGGAGCACCCCCAAAAACTACCTGGGCAGGCCCTGTTTACGCTCTATGACACCTATGGTTTTCCGGTAGATCTGACGGCTTTATTGGCTAAGCAACGCGGGGTTGCCTTGGACGAAGCTGGCTTTGAGGCGGCCATGCAGGAGCAACGCCAACGCGCTCGGGCCGCCCAAGTGAAAACCGTTATCGAAGTCCAGGACGCCCACGCTAAAAATCAGGCCACGCACTTTGTGGGCTACGATGCCAGCGCGCTCACGCAGCACGCGACCCGCCTTTTGGGCCAAATGCAATCGCAAGGTGAGTACTTCTTTAACACCGAAAGCACGCCTTTTTATGCTGAAATGGGTGGCCAAGTCGGCGACCAAGGCGTCATGACTTGCGAGGACCATCCCTTTATAGTCCTCGACACCCAAAAAGACGTCAACGGCGTGCATTGGCACCGCATCCCTGAGGCTCTGCCGCCAGAATACATCGGTAAATCGGTTACCCTCAGCGTCGACACCGCACGCCGTCAAAAAATTGCCGCCCATCACAGTGCTACGCATTTGCTCAACTGGGCTCTCCGCCAGGCCTTGGGTGAGCACATCCACCAGGCCGGTTCAGCCGTGACGCCCCATGGACTGCGCTTTGACTTTAGCCACTTTGAGGCCGTAAGCAAGGATATCCTTAAATCAATAGAACGTAAGATCAACGAAAAGATCCTCGAAAATCACCCTATTCGCAGCACCGAGGTCCCCTTCTCTCAAAAACCCAAGGAAGCGCTTGCCTTTTTTGGTGAAAAATATGGCGACCACGTCCGCGTGGTCGACATCGGCGGCTACTCTATTGAGTTATGCGCCGGAACCCACGTGCCCTCCACCGGGCACTTGGGGCTTTTCCTCCTTGACAGCGAAGGCGGGATTGCCGCCGGTACGCGCCGCATCGAAGCCCGTGTCGGCATGGAAGCGTATCAGCAGTGCATCGACACCCTAGCTGTCCTCGAAGGCGCTAGCGCCCGCCTCAACTGCACGCCTGATACGCTCAATCAGCGCCTGGAGCAACACCTTGAGCACACAAAAGCCCAGGCCAAAACGCTGCAAAAGCTTGAAGATCAATGGATTACGCAGGAAGCCAAGCGCCTAGCGGCCCTAGCCCGTCCCCACAAAGGGCAGCCCTGGCTGCTGGCCCAAATCGACGAGCCCAAGCACCTGCGCCCCCTAGCGGTCCAAATCCTTAACCACCTAGGCAGCGGCGCCGTCCTGCTAGTCGCCCCCGATGACAAGCTTCACGCCATCGCCCTGGCCACTCCCGAAGCCCAAAAAGTACTCGGCGCTGCCAATACACTGCTGTCGGACTTCCTCACCCCCCTGGGCGGCAAGGGCGGCGGCAAACCCGATATGGCCAGCGGCTCCGCACCGCTTGCGGAAGGATTGAAGAATTATATGAGTACTTACCAGGTGAAGTGAAAGGGCCAAGGGGACGCTGTCCCCTTGGATCCCCTTTCCGATGGGCAATTTTATAAAATGCGCAAGCGCATTTATGGTAAAATTGCCCATCGGGATAGGCTATACAAGGCCCCCCACAGATCGCAAAGCGATCCGGGAGTATTCTTAGATGTGCTCAAACCGGCTCAAAGCAATTCATAAAATACACTCCGATCCCGAAGGGATCTGCGACGGGTCTTGTATGTCCATGAGGAAGGCGATTTCATTTTATGCTCCTTGCATAAAAGAAATCGCCTTCCTATGGGGATCCAAGGGGCATGCCCCTTGGCCCTTTAAACACTTAAAATCATCCTTATGACTCCTATTGCCTCATCGAGCACAAGCCTCCAGCATCCAGGCCGCTTCAGAGCCTGGTTTCGGGCCGCGCGGCCCTGGACCTTACGGGCTGCTGCGTTGCCGGTCCTCGTGGCGACGGCCTTGGCCTACCACGACGGCGTATTTTCGGCCTTCCCGGCGCTGTGCTGCTTGCTGTTTGCCGTGTTTGCCCAAGTGTTTGCCAATTATGCCAATGATTATTACGATTTTCGTAAGGGCGCAGACACTCCCCACAGACAGGGACCTGCGCGAGCTGTCGCTTCCGGCTGGGTGAGTCCTCAGGCGATGCTCCTGGGTACCGGCCTTGTGGGCCTGCTGGCCTTTTTGTCAGGGCTTCCCTTGATTTTTTATGGCGGCTGGCCCTTGCTGACCGTAGGCGCCCTAAGCCTACTGTGTGCCTGGGGCTACACGGCAGGTCCTTTCCCGCTGGGATACAAGGGCCTGGGAGATGCCGCTGTGGTCGTCTTTTTTGGCTGGATAGCGGTAACCCTCACGCACTATGTCCAAAGCGGTTCCTGGAGTTTTGCAGCCCTGATTGCCGGTACCGGCATGGGCACGATTGCCAACAATATCCTGGTAATTACCAGCGCTCGTGACCACAAGCAAGACGCGCCTATTGGCAAAAAAACCCTGGCCGTCCGCTTCGGACTCTCCTTTGTCGCCACTCAGTACCAGGCCAATCTCATCATTGCCTGCCTATGCGCCCTCGCTTTGGCCTGGTTGACCAAGAGCCCCATCGTTGCCCTGGCCGTCCTCAGCGCTCCCATCGCCTGGCCTGTAAGTAAACAACTCCCCCACATGGACGCCCTTCCCGACTTCCTCCATGCCACGCGCCAAAGCGCCCGCGCGTTTTTGGTGTATGGGGGGGTTATGGGGTTGGGCTGGATGGTTTAAGGCTAAGGGGCACTTGTGCCCCTTAGGATCCCCTATAGGGTGCGATTTATTAAAATGCTAGCGCATTTTAGATAAATCGCACCCTGATACGATATACTAAGGCCCTCCCTGGAGGGCGAAGCGATCGAGGGTGCAAAAAATTATGCTATTTTTCGTCAGGAAATATTTCGCTGATATTGAAGGTAATTTTTTTATTTCCAAGCTCTGTTATTTGATCTGGAGAAGGGGCTGGAATGATAAGATGCTCTCGTATTCCATTGTCAAAACTGTGATACTCTGTATCAATAACTGTGATCGTATTGTCCTGGGTTACCCTAAAATTTGCAAAACCAGCAGTATCCGAAAAACCCGTTTTCAATGTGAGCTCTGATACCTTTACTCCGCCGAACACGTCTGGTTTCACATCGCCGACGTATTGGGACAAACAAATAAAATCGCCTGAATTAATAGTGAAAATATGACACGGCTTGCTTTTTGTATCGGCAATTTTTACTGTAACCTGACCTGGATGGGCCGGTTTAAAAAGAAACTTTGTTTTTACCGCGCGAAACCTGGAAACCGGATGTACATCAAGAGCCTTGTTTAAATAAAGAGCTCCTAAAAAACGTTCGAGTCCGCCTGTGCCTTGAATCCACTGCGTGCCATCCGCAAGGGTAATACGGGTACAAAGGCGTCCGCTGGGCATTTTAACCTCCGAAACATCCTCAATTTCTTCCATGGAGATTCGATTGTCCGATGTTAAGACGGTTTTTAAAAAATCTCTTATCGCGTCTGTCGCCTCAGGCAAGGTCATCTCTGGCTTGACAGGAGTGAGATCCTCTATGGTTATCGCTTGAGCATTCCCAAGCACAAAAAATACAAGAAAAACTTTAAAAATTTTAGATAACATACCTACACCCTCGTTTACAGCCTAAATGGCTCATTTGTTTATTTTTTATCTCGTTCTATAGGATTTTTCCTAAACGTTTTATGTGATAATACTGTTAAATCTTTCTAAGGCAAGTATTTTCGTCTCACGGGTCAGAGCTGATGCTGAAATTTTCTTGAGTGCCGCCCTTACAGGGCTCCTGTTTATTTTCCGTACCAAACCCAGGGCTCACGCCCTGGGCTACGTATCTGCCGGCCTTTCAGGCCTCCTTATGTGTGGTTGATTGTTAAATAATTATTTATCAATCAAAACACAAGATGATAGCCCTGAAGGGGCGAAGGATGATAGCCCAGGGCTTTAGCCCTGGGTTTACGGGTGAAAAACAGACCAGAGCCCTACAGGGGCGATTCATTAAAATGTATAAGATTTATCTAATAATTATAAAATATTACAATAAATTTTTCTAAATATATACAAAACATCAACTCCATTGAATCGCCCCTGTAGGGCTCTAAATTATTTACCAACTGTACCCAGGGCGACCCAAGAGTCGCCCTGGGCTATCATCCTTCGCCCCTTCAGGGCGATCATCTTGTGGTTCTAATAAATAAATTGGCTTAATTGATCACACACCCTAAATGAGGACATGCCCTAAGCGCACACCCTAGCTCTTTAAAAATAAAATCATTTTATGGCAGTCAAAAAAACGATCACCCAGGCGTATCGCTCGGGGTTCCGTTCCGTAGACAATGAAGCCGTGTTTTTTGTAGAGCTTGAACGCTGACAGGGATTGTGTGTTGCAAGTCAGATGCAACTGCAAGACGTGGCTCCGTGCGTAGGCAATAACGGCTTCCAGTAAATGACTCGCTATTCCTTGACCTCTGTACGCGGGCTGAAGATAAACGCCCCATAAAACTCCCTGATGCCGCCCCTTGAGACTCGTGAGGCAATAGAGGCCGATACTTCCTGCGAGCTGACCCTCAACCCAGGCTCCAAAAATTGTGTTTTTTTCAATTTGGTCTTGGAAATAAGTATCTTCAAAGACTGATTCTTCTTCGAAAGAGGAAGCAAAGTTTTCAGGTGCTTTCTGAAGGGACTCTAGACGCAAACGTTTCCAATCAGCGAGCGCGCTCGAGGTTAGGATTTGGATAGTCATCCCTTCAATAAGGGAGCATGCTCTGAAAAAGTCAACATGAGAGAGTGTACGCTTCGAACACCTGTAGAAGGGCGATTTTATCTTTTCTGCACTCGCAGAAAAGTAAAATCGCCCTTCTACGGGGGGTCGTAGGGGGCGCTAGCGCACCCTACACCTACCCTACCCCCCTACGCCGCTCCAGGCTCGTAATGTCTTGAGGAAAAACGCCTCCAGGGCGCAGCTTTCGGAGAAGTTCAGCGTCAGGAGCGCCTGTACGTGCTGGAGGGCCTCGAGGGACTGGCAGTAGGGGCTCAGATGCGGATGTTCTTGGTAGCAAGCGCGCAGCGTGAGGGCAACGGCGTCTAGGAGGCCTTCGAGGACTTCCTTGCTGCAGCTGGCTTCGAGGGCCAAAAGGGTCTCTTCAGGAAGTTCTTTAAGAGCGGCAGACTGGGCGTCCCATTGAGCTTTAGTTTGTTGGGTGTGGATCTGTAAAAAATGCGCCATGAGGCCGTAACAGGCCATGAGGACCTGAGCGCGTTGGGCTGCTGTACGGGGGGGGGCCGTCACGAGCGTGTGGATCCAGGCCTTGAAACGCTGCTCCCAGGCTTGCCAGACGGGCAGGTCTAGGGGCGGCTTGGGGTCCCCTATGCGCAGGGAAACGCAGCGACTCCGCAAGGTCGGCAGGAGGGCCCGTGAGTCCGTGCTCAGTAGTAATACGTAGGTGCCCAAGGGCGGCTCCTCCAGGGTTTTTAGGAAGGCATTGGCCGCAAAACGATGCATGCGATGGGCTTCGTGGATCAAGGCCACTTTGGCGCCGCCACAAAAGGCCGTTTGGTGCAGCTCCTGCAGGAGGGCCCGCAGGTCATCGACGCCGATTTGACGCATCTTGCCCGCTGGCCTGAGCTCAAAATAATCGGCATGCGCGCTGCCACCTGGGCCTAGGAGGCAGTCCACAATGGCTTGCGCCGCTGCCTGAAGCGCAGGGGCCCAGGGGCCTGAAAGCAACCAAGCATGCGGCAAACGCCCAACTTGGTAGGCGCGTTCAAGGCTACTTTGCCAAGCAGGCTTTGGGGAACCGTTTCTCAATGACATGCGTTATCGCCTCCTCGATGTATTCTGGGTGTTCCTGGGCATCCAGCACAACCACGCGCTCAGGATATTTTTTGGCTAGCTGTTTATAGCCGCTGACCACAGCCTGATGAAAGCCTTCAGGTTCTTGCTCTAATCTATCGGTATAGCGACGATTCGCTAGACGCTGGCTACTGACTTCCCAACTGAGCTCCATTAAAAACGTAATATCAGGCATAATCCCAAACGTAGCAAAGCCGTTAACCGCTTCTATGAGCTCTAAAGGCAAGCCACGCGCAATGCCTTGGTAGACCCAACTGGAGTCTACAAAACGATCGCACAATACCCAAGTCCCTGCCTTTAAGGCCGGCATGATTTTCTCTTGTATCAACTGAGCTCGTGAAGCCGCAAAAAGCAAAAACTCCGCCCGGGCACTCACTTCCTCCGAGTCTTGCTTGAGCAAGCGCCGAATCGACTCCCCCAAGGCCGTCCCTCCCGGCTCACGCACCAGCAACACCGGCTGCCCTCGAGCTTCCAAGCGAGCCGCCAAGCGCCTAATTTGCGTCGTCTTGCCAGCAGCCTCAGGCCCCTCAAAGGTCACAAATATCCCTCGCTCCATATGGCCAGGCAGCATGCCCGTGTCTGTGAAGGCCGTCAAGATTATAAGCTTGCGAAAGGAAGGGTTTTGAAGTGTAAAGGGCTAGGGGGCGCTTGCTCCCCTTAGGATGGATTTAGGGGTTTATTTACGTTTGATGCTTCGTCAGGGAAGCGACTCACGCACCGTAGTGCGCTACGCACTTCCCTTCCTTGCCTGAAACGCAAATAAACCCCTAAATCCGGATCGAAGCAGTTCAAAAAACACTCCCGGATCGCTTTGCGATCTTGGAGGGCCTTAGTATATTCTACCAGGTAGCGATTTATTATAAATACGTAGTATTTTAATAAATCGCTACCTGTAGGGGATCCTAAGGGGCGCAAGCGCCCCTTGGCTCTTAATACTTACAAATCCTAACATTTTGCTATGAAGATTGAACATTTTGATTATTTTTTACCTAAGGAAAGCATCGCGCAACACCCTAGCCAGAGGCGGGATGCGTCGCGGCTTATGGTGGTGAATCGCCGTACGCAGGCGGTGATGCACGGCCATTTTAGAGAGCTGCCGGAGTTCCTGGCAACTTTGGCCCCTGGGGCGGCCATGTTTCGCAACACCGTGCGCGTGCTTAAGGCGCGCTTAAAAGCCCAACGCAGCCAAGGCGGCGCGGTAGAGTGCTTTTTGCTACGGCCTACACAGGACACCCAAAGCTGGTGGTGCCTCTTGCGGCCGGGTAAAAAGCTGCCTGTGGGAGCGTGCTTTGGCGTTGAAGATATTTTTAGCGCGAAAGTCCTTGAAAAAAGCCTTTGCGGGGAAGCCCTTGTCCGCTTTGAAACAAGCCTGAGTGTTCCTCAGCTGGCGGCCCAGATAGGGGAGCTGCCCTTGCCTCCGTACATTGAGCGCCCGCAGGGCCCCAGTGTTGAGGACGAGCTGCGTTATAACACCGTCTACGCCCAAGCTGACAAGACCCGGGCTGTTGCCGCCCCGACGGCCGGTCTGCATTTTACTCCGGAGCTGATCCGCACGCTGGAGGACAAGGGGCACCCCTTTTATAACCTTACGCTGGATGTCGGCCTAGGGACCTTTGCGCCCATCCAAAGCGCTCATATCGAAGACCATACTATTCATATCGAGCCCTACGAAATCCCCCAAGCCACGCGCTTAGCCCTCCATAGCACGCAACGGCCTCGCCTGGCCGTCGGCACCACAACGCTGCGTAGCCTCGAAAGCTACCATAGGCAAACGCCTCAGCCCGAGCCCGGCGACTACCACGGCCAGGCCGGCATTTATATCTTTCCGCCCTTTTCTGCCTTCCACGTAGAAGGCCTTTTGACGAACTTCCACCTGCCGCGCTCTACCCTCTTGTGCCTCGTCTCGGCTTTCCTCACCCCCGGCAGCACAGAAGGCGTCTCGTGGCTCCAGGCCCTCTATGCCGAGGCCCTAAGCCTCGATTACCGCTTTTACTCGTATGGGGATGCGATGCTGATTGTGTAAGGAAATGGGCTAAGGGGCGCTTGCGCCCCTTAGGATCCCCTACAGGTAGGCAATTTTATAAAATG
>JANYDI010000117.1 GCA_025363695.1 Opitutia bacterium | reverse complement strand
AGGTATTTGGTCAACAGCCTGTTGACCAATTGAGTGCATGGCCTTTTGGTTGAATTGGTCAACAGGCTGTTGACCAATTTCTTCCGGGCTATATTCCTCTGCAAACTTACGCATATTCCAACACTAAGCCGCCAAAGCTGCCCCCTACCAAGCACCTTCCCCGTCACCCTTCACGATGGCGATTTTGTCAAAATACGCAGTATTTTGCAAAATCGCCATCGTCAGGGGGCCTAAGGCGCGCGCGCCCGCAAGCGCCCCCAGATACTTACTTCCTGCTTGCCTCGTTGGCAAAAGGCTGCTTTTCTTGGGGTCTAGAAAACAGCAGCAGATGAGTGGGTACATACGGCTTAAGGGGGTAAGGCAAAATAACTTAAAGGGCTTTGACATTGGGATTCCCTTGGGGCGCTTGACGGTGGTGACGGGCTTGAGTGGTTCGGGGAAGTCCTCCTTTGTCTTGGAGACGCTGCATGCGCAGGGGCAATACTGTTATGTGGAGACCTTTAGCGCGTATACGCGGCAGTTTTTGGATCGCCTGGATAAGCCGCAGGTGGATTCGGTAGAAAATATTCGGCCTTCTATTGCGATCGAGCAAACCAATACGATTCGCAATTCACGCTCAACGGTGGGCACGATGACGGAGTTGTGTGATTATATGCGGGTATGGTTTGCGACGGCTAGCCAGCTTTATGACCCGCAGACGGGAAAGGTCGTGGAGCCGCAGCATCCGCAGGCCTTGTGGAGGCGGATCCTGGCTTCACGGAAGGGCAAAAAAGTACTGCTGGCCTTTGAGGTGCATAGGCCTCAAGGGTGGAGCTGGGAGTCGCTCTTGGGGCCCTTGATGCGGCAGGGCTACACGCGCGGGGTGTTTTTAAAGACCGGTGAAAATGCTGAAAACGTTGTGCGCCTGGAGGGCTTTTCCCCTGATTTAGACTGTCATGCGCTTTGGGTGATTCAGGATCGATTGACGGTGGAGGCGGCCCAGCAAGCCCGTTTTTTAGAAGCAGCCCAAAAGGCCTTTCAGTTTGGCCAAGGGGCCCTACTGCTTTTGGACGAGGCCGGGGCCCTTGATGAGCGTTTTTTTGAACATCCGCGCTTGAGCAATGGTCTGCCGGCTCCTAAGGCCACGGGAGGCTTGTTTTCGTTTAATTCGCCTTTGGGAGCTTGCTCCCATTGCCAGGGCTTTGGGCGGGTTTCAGAGGTGGATGAGCAGCTCCTTGTGCCCGATGCCCGTTTAAGCCTGGAGGAAGGGGCGCTCAAGGTGTTTCATGGAGCTGTCTATAGCCGTTGTCAGCGAGACCTTTTGGAAGCCTGCCGGAAATACCGTATTCCGGTGAGCATTCCCTGGGATCACCTCAGTGTAAAGGCAAAAGCCTTTGTTCTTGAGGGTGAGCCTGGCTACCACGAGGATGTGGACCCGGAAGATAGCCACCAATGGTACGGGGTCAAACGCTTTTTTAATTGGCTGGAGACGAAGCGTTACAAAACGCATGTTCGGGTGTTTTTATCGCGTTACAAAACCTATGCGCCCTGCGCTCAGTGCCACGGAGCGCGCCTAAGGCCGGAGGCGCTCCTGTTTAAGTGGGAGGGCTATACGCTGCCGCAGCTTTATGGCTTGCCTATAGACGTTGTGGAGCCGCTATTGGCTTCGAAGCTGGGGGAGGCCCATGAGGCTCCTATTACTCAAGGTATTTTGACGCGCCTGGGCTATTTGCGGCAAGTGGGCCTGGGGTATCTAACGCTCGATAGGCCTTCACGCACGCTTTCGGGCGGGGAGGTCCAAAGGGTGAACTTGACCACGTGCTTGGGGACGTCCTTGGTCGATACGCTGTTTGTCCTCGATGAGCCTTCGGTAGGGCTGCATGCCCGCGATATCGACAGGCTGATAGGCATTTTGCGCCGTCTGACGGCCTTGGGCAATACGGTAGTGGTGGTTGAGCACGACGAAGCGCTTATGCGCGCTGCAGACCACCTCATTGAAATTGGGCCAGGAGCCGGCATGGCCGGCGGTCAGGTGACCTTTGAGGGCTCCTATGCGGCGCTGCTCCAGTGTCAGGACAGCCTTACAGGCCGCTATCTTTCGGGGACGCAGACGGTGCCGCTTCCCGCCCAGCGACGTCCCGTGACCCTCAGGCCCTGGAGCTGCTTTTTATCAGGGCCGGTTTTGGGGCGGACGCAGGAAGCGTTTTTACATATTCGTAACGCCCACAAATATACCCTTAAAGATTTTTCGTTAGACATCCCCCTGCGGCGCATGGTGTGCCTCAGTGGCGTGTCGGGTTCAGGGAAGTCGACGCTGCTGCAGTCGGTTTTGTACCAGGGCTGGCAAGCAGCTCAAGGGAAAGCTGCCGAAGATCCGGCTCACATAGAATCGATAACGTCCGATATTGCCATCGATGAAGTCACGCTCATCGATCAATCGCCTGTGAGCCGCACCCCGCGATCCAATCCTGCCTTGTTCAGTGGCGCTTGGGAGGGCATTCGCGAGGCCTTTGCGATGACCACCCAGGCACGGGAAAGTGGCTTAACGGCGTCGAGTTTTTCCTTTAATAGCGCCGAAGGCTGCTGTGATCACTGCCAGGGCCTGGGCTATGAGGTGGTCCCAATGCAGTTTCTTTCAGATATTTATGTCGAATGCCCCGTTTGCGAAGGCAAGCGCTTCAAGGCCGAAGTGCTCAAAATCACCTATGAAGACCATACTGTAGATGCCCTGCTGAACACAGACGTGCATACGGCGATCGCTGTGTTCAAAAAACTGCCCAAGGTGCGCAGCCGTTTAGAAAATTTGGAAGCCGTGGGCCTGGGCTACTTGAAGCTGGGCCAGCCGCTCAACACGCTGTCAGGCGGCGAGTGTCAGCGGCTCAAGCTGGTCAAGTACCTTTCGCAGCTCCATGAGGGGCCGGGGCACGCCTTGATTTTGCTCGATGAGCCCACAACGGGCCTGCATCGGCATGACATTGCCAAGTTGATTACGGTCTTGCAAAAGCTCGTAGACAAGGGCCACAGCCTCATCCTTATCGAGCACCAAATGGATGTCCTTTTGGCAGCCGATTGGCTCATTGAGCTTGGGCCTGAGGCCGGCGTAGGCGGCGGCCAATGCATCGCTCAAGGAACCCCAGAGTTTATGGCCCAGGCAGGGACGCAGACCGCGCCGTTTTTGGCCAAAGCTCTGGAGGGGGAAGGGAAGGGGAAAGAGAAAGGGGAGGGGTTGAAAGGGAAAGGGCCAAGGGGATTTATCCCCTTGGATCCCCTACAGGGTGCGACTTATGAAAATGCTTTGCATTTTAATAAGTCGCACCCTAGTGAGGGGATACAAGGCCCATCTCGATCGCTTCGCGATTATACCCATTGGGAAGCTGCCGAGCCGCCTGTGGCCTTTGAGGTCCTTGCGGAGCCACCGGATATCCAGATTATAGGCGCTCGGGAGCATAACCTCAAAAACATTTCACTCACCATCAAACGCCAAACGCTTACGGTTTTGACGGGGATCAGTGGTTCAGGCAAGTCTACTATAGCTGATAATATCCTGTTTGCTGAAGGCCAAAGACGCTTCCTGGAGTCGATGTCCTCCTACGCCCGGCAGTTTGTTGAACAGCTCCCCAAGCCCGATGTGGACCAGATCATCGGCATAGCGCCTACGGTGGCCATCGAGCAACGCATCACCTCGGGCACCCAAAAATCTACCGTGGCTACGGTGACCGAAGTAGCCCAGTACCTGCGTTTGCTCTATGCCCGAGTGGGCGTCCAGCACAGCCCTGTCACTGGCGAGCCCATACAAGGCCACAGCGCTCAGGTGCTTTTGAAGCAGCTCTTAGCAGCCCTGGCTCAGCCGGTAGCCCAGCAGGCTGCCTTGATTTACCTCTGTGCGCCGATGATCCGTGGACGCAAGGGGCACCACGAACCCTTTGCCAAGTGGGCTCAAAAGCAAGGCTACAAGCTTTTGCTTTGCGATGGCCAATGGGTGCCCGTTTTGGGCTTCCAAAAGCTAGATCGCTACCAGGAGCATGACCTCTCGGTGGTGGTATCGGAGCTGTCACGGCATACCGATGACCTGCGTTATTGCGAACAAGCCCTGAAGCAGGCGCTGACTTTGGGCAAGGGCGCTTGCTTTTTGATGAGCAACGAAGGCGCGACGTTAGGCTGGTTTTCGCACAAAAACACCGATCCCGTTACTGGAGCGGCCTTTACGGAGCTGGACCCCAAAGATTTCTCGTGGAATTCTCCACGAGGCTGGTGTGTTCGTTGCACAGGCCATGGCGTTGTGGAGGAAGGCACCGTATGCCCTGAATGCCAGGGTGCCCGCCTCAACCCTCGGATTTGCGCCGTAAAGCTTTTTTTTAAAAACGGTCCAGCGCTGTCTTTGCCACAGCTCCTAAGCCTGTCGCCTGTGCTCCTGCTTGAAGCCTTGGCCCAGATCAAGACCGATCGCCGCATAGAACCCATTCTTGCTTCGATTTTACCCCAAATCAAGGAACGTCTCAGCTTTATGCAGCAAGTGGGCTTGGATTATTTATCGATGGATCGCGCTACCTCCACGCTCTCTGGTGGAGAGGCCCAGCGGATACGCCTAGCCTCGCAAATCGGTTCTGAACTCTCTGGCGTGCTCTACATCCTCGATGAACCCTCTATCGGCCTGCATGCCCAGGATAACGAGCGGCTGATTGCCTCGCTGAAGGCTCTTAGGGATAAAGGGAATACCGTTTTGGTGGTTGAGCACGATGAGGCCATTATCCGAGCTGCCGACTGCATTATCGATCTAGGCCCAGGAGCCG